>QGUP01000516.1 GCA_003242505.1 Bacillota bacterium | reverse complement strand
CGCTCTGGGGCTGGCTCACGGGAACCCCGACCTTGGCCCTGCCTTCCTGGTCATCGCCTGTCCCGGGGCCCTGGTGGTCGCGGCGCCGGTGGCCATCGTCGCCGGCTTGGGCCGGGCCGCCCGGGCCGGCATCCTGATCAAGGGCGGGGAGCGGCTGGAACGAATCGGCAAGGTGGACGCCGTGGCCATGGACAAGACCGGCACCCTCACCCACGGCAAGCCCATGGTCTCGGCCGTCGTGCCCTTCGAGGGCTTCGATGCCGCCGCCGTCCTCGCCCTGGCGGCCGCGGCCGAGGAGCGGAGTGAGCACCACCTCGCCGCCGCGATCCTCACCTACGCCCGGCAGCAAGGGGTGGCACCGGTCCCCGCCACCGAGTGGCGCCTCGAGCCCGGCCTGGGGGCCGTGGCCCGCACCGCCGCCGGCCTGGTCCTGGTCGGCAACGAGAAACTCCTCGCCGCCCACGACATCCACCTCACCCCTGCCCAGGCCGAGGCCGTGGCCGAGCGCCAGCGGCGGGGCGAGTCCGTCGCCCTGGTGGCGGTGGAGGGCCGGGCAGCGGGGGTGATCGGCATCAGCGATCAGGTCCGCGAGGAGGCGCGGAAGCTCGTGCCCGCCCTTCGCCAGGCCGGTATCCGGCACACGGTGATGCTCACCGGCGACAACCTGGCCGCCGCCCGGCGAGTGGCGGCGGAACTCGGCATCGATGAGGTGCGGGCTGGTCTGACGCCCCCGGAAAAGGTGGCCGCGATCCGCGGGCTGCGGGAGGCGGGTTACGTGGTGGCCATGATCGGCGACGGGATCAACGATGCCCCCGCCCTGGCCGCCGCCGACGTCTCCATCGCCATGGGGGGCACCGGCACCGAGGCCGCCCTGGAGGTCGCCGACATCACGCTGATGTCCGACCGCCTCGCCCAGGTGCCTGTAGCCATCGCCCTGTCCCGCCGGATCATGGCCGTGGTGCGCCAGAACGTGGCGATTGCCGTGGCGACGGTCCTCCTGCTCCTGGCCGGCGTCATCGCCGGCCGGGTCCACCTGGCGGAGGGGATGCTGATCCACGAGGCCAGCGTCCTCGCGGTCATCCTGAACGGGATGCGGCTGTTGCGGGCGGAGCGGCCGGCGCGATGACTGGCTGGGCGCTCACGGAGGGCGGGGCCGAGGTGGCAGCGGTTTCACGACGCTGCCGACCCGCCGGGGGAGCACGCCGGCATCGACGGCTGGGAGCACCTGGGTCTTCGCCCGGCCCCTCACCGCCAGGGCCGCCGGGCTCACGGAGGCCCACTTCTCCGTCAACGTCCCCGGGGGACGCTGCAAGAAGTGCCAGGCCGCCGACACGGTGATGGTGCCCATGCAGTTCCTCCCCGACGCGGCGGGCAGATCATCGCCCAGGGGACGCCGGAGCAGGTGCCCGGGCCGAGCACTCCCACACCGGCCGGTGCCTCGGGCCGCTGCTGGAAAGCGGGGAGACAAAACCACGAGTCCTGGCGGCCCCGCGGGCCACCAGGACGTTCAGGCGCCGTTGCCTCCCTCTCCCCCACCCTCCAGTCCAGGGACCCCGGGCTCCTGTCTAGCGCAACGCCCGGGAAGTCCACTCTGCCCGGGTGTATGGTTTAAACACTGTCTGCAGGAAGTCGTAAAACCCATAGAAGTCGCCTTCAAAGAGGTACACAACCTCATCCACGTCAAAGCGAAAGATCCAGTGCACAGGGAACTGTCCTGGCAAGGGCAGGGGACTCTCTGGGAAAGGATTGGACGGACGGGCGTTGTGCGGCGGTTCTGATGGCCGGCACCAGTGCACGGCACCATGGGGTCAGCAAGCGGGCTAGCGGGGTCCGAGCCACAGCCCGCCTATTCTTGTTTACCCCCTATGCAGCAGTTACCTGGAAGAGCTGGATCAGATTACCGCAGGTGTCATCCAGGACAGCGTAGACGCCGGCTTCCGTTCTGGTTGGTTCCGTACGAAAAACCACTCCTAGCTTCTTCAATCTATCGTACTCTGCTTGAAGATCCTCTACAAAGAATACCGCTGCAGGGATTCCTTGATCGTAGATCGCCTTCTGGTACGCCCGGGCAGCCGGATTGTCGTTC
>QGUP01000515.1 GCA_003242505.1 Bacillota bacterium | reverse complement strand
AGGGCCAGGAGGAAGGAGATGAGGGCTGCGAGGATGAGGCGCATCGCAGGGGTCATCGGGTGCTACCTCCCGTCGGGCAAACGGGAAAGGTGATTCTCGATGGCGGCCACGATCTCCTCCATCCGCATCCCCCGGGAGCCCTTTACCAGTACCCGGTCCCCCGGCTGGAGGGCCGCCAGGAGGCTCCGGATCGCCTCCCCCTTCTCCCGGTGCCACTCCACCGCCCCGGGGTCCATCCCGGCGTCGAGGGCCCCCTCGGCGATCCACCGGGCCAGCTCCCCGACGGCCCAGAGCCGATCCGCGACCTGGGCCGCCGCCTGCCCCACCTCCCGATGGCCGGCCTCGGTGTACTCCCCGAGCTCGTACATGTCCCCCAGGACCGCCAGGCGCCGGCCGGGCCCGGGGAGTTCCGCCAGCACCCCGAGGGCCGCCTTCACCGAGGCCGGGGCGGCGTTGTAGGTGTCGTCCAGGATCAACACGTCCCCCAGGGCGACAAACCGCTGCCGGCTCCCCGCCGGCCGGTACGCCGCCAGCCCCCCGGCGATCTCCGCCGGGCTGAGCCCCAGGGCGAGGCCCACCCCCGCCGCGGCCAGCGCGGCCTGGACGTGGTGCCGGCCCGGCGCCGGCAGCACCACCTCCGCCTCCCCCGCGTAGGTGACCAGGGTGAAGGCGGTCCCCGGCACCGGCAGCCCCGGCACCTGGGCAGGCCGCAGGTGCTGCACCGTGACAAACCGGGGGCCCAGGGCCCCCTCGAGGCTGTACAGGATCACCTCCCCCGGGGCCAGGGCCGCCATGGCCCGGACCCGGGGGTCGTCGCCGTTCAGCACCGCCAC
This sequence comes from Bacillota bacterium, assembly GCA_003242505.1. Taxonomy (GTDB): domain Bacteria; phylum Bacillota; class Sulfobacillia; order Symbiobacteriales; family ZC4RG38; genus ZC4RG38. The sequence continues at coordinate 1,255 of QGUP01000515.1, read as the reverse complement.
CCCGTCCGGCGGCAGGGCCTGGACCGCCTCGGCCTTGGCCCGGGCGATGTTCTCGATGCTGCCCAAAAGCTCGAGGTGGGTGGGCCCCACGTTGGTCACCACCGCCACCCGGGGCCGGGCGATGCTGCACAGGTAGGCGATCTCCCCGAGCCCCCGCATCCCCATCTCCAGCACCGCGGCCTCGTGCTCCGGCCCCAATTCGTTTAGCAGCACCACCGGCAGGCCCACCTCGGAGTTGAGGTTGCCCGCGTTCCGCAGGGTGCGGTAGCGGCGGCCGAGCACCGCCGCGGCCATCTCCTTGGTGGTGGTCTTGCCGACGCTCCCGGTCACCGCCACCACCGGCAGGTCGAACCGCTGCCGGTACCGGGCCGCGGCCATCCCCAGGGCGAGGAGGGTGTCCGGCACCCGGATCACCGAAAAACCCGGCGGCGCCGGGACCGGGCGGCTCACCAGAGCGCAGGCGGCCCCCCGGGCCGCGGCCTCCCCGACATAGTCGTGGCCGTCGACCCGGGATCCGGGAAGGGCGACAAAGCAGTCCCCGGGCCGCACCTGGCGGCTGTCGTAGGCCACTCCCCCGAGGGGCGTGCCGGGGTCGCCGGCCAGGATCTCCCCCTCGACCCAGCCGGCGAGTTCACCCACCGTCATCCGGCTCAACTCGTTCGCCTCCGTGCCATGCGGTCTGTCAGGACCTGCCGGGCCACCTCCCGGTCGTCAAAGGGAATGGTCCGGTCCTTGAAGATCTGGTACGTCTCGTGCCCCTTGCCGGCGATCAGCACCACGTCCCCGGGCTGGGCGAGGTCGATGGCCCGGGCAATGGCCCGGGCCCGGTCCACCTCCGCCTCGTACCGGTCCGGCGGCAGGGCCGTGGTCCGGAGCCCTGCCAGGATCTGCTCGATAATCTGCACCGGGTCCTCGCTCCGGGGGTTGTCGGAGGTGACGATGACGTAGTCCGCCAGCCGGCCGGCCACCGCCCCCATCTTCGGCCGTTTGGCCGGGTCCCGGTCGCCGCCGCAGCCGAAGACCAGGATGACCCGCCCCTCGGCAAAGGCCCGGACCGTCCGGAGGACGTTCTCCAGGCCGTCGGGGGTGTGGGCGTAGTCGACGAAGACCCCGAAGGGCTGCCCCACGTCCACCGGCTCCAGCCGGCCCGCCACCCCCTGGGTCCGTTCCAGGGCCCGGCGGATGGTGGCCAGGTCCACCCCCTCCACCAGCCCCACCGCCGCCGCGGCCAGAGCATTGTAGACGTTGAAAAGCC
>QGUP01000514.1 GCA_003242505.1 Bacillota bacterium | reverse complement strand
TCCCATCTGCGGGGTTTTTTCCCCGTGGCCTTCCCACCACCGGCAGAGAAGGGCGGGGGTAGGGCCTGACACGGACCAGGACCGCCGCCACACGGCTGAGGACTGCGGCCCCACGGCCCAGGACTGCTGCCACACGGAGTGGCGCTACCGCCACCCGAATCAGGACTGTCGCGTTCCCGGCGGTTCCAGGTGCACCGTCTGGGTCGGGTACGCAAAGCCAATCCCCTCGGCGGCAAAGCGCCGGCAGATCGCCAGGTTGATGGCCTGCTGCACGTCCATGTAGACGTTGTAGTCGGGCACCGTCACCCAGTAGACGACCTCGAAGAGCAGGGCGTCGTTGCCGAAGGAGGCGAAGTGGGCCCGGTCGAACCGGGCGTGGGGCTGGGCCGAGATGATCTCCCGCAGGATGCCGGGGATGGCCTCCAGCTTTTCCACCGGTGTCTGGTGGGGCACCCGCAGGTGGAAGACGACCCGCCGCTCCTGCATCCGCTTGTAATTCCGGATCCGGCACTTGAGGAGGTCGCTGTTGCCGAAAATGATCTGCTCGCCGGTCAGGCTGCGGATCCGGGTGCTCTTGAGGCCGATGTGCTCCACGGTGCCCATCAAATTGTCGACCACGATGAAATCCCCGATGACGAAGGGCTTGTCGAGGACGATGGAGAGGGATGCAAACAGGTCGCCGAGGATGCTCTGGACCGCAAGGCCGACCGCGATGCCGCCGATGCCGAGGCCGGCGATGAGAGCGCTCAGGTTGAGGCCCGTGAAAAGGTTCTCCAGCGCCAGCAGGGCGATGAGGATCCAGAGGATAATCCGGCCGACCACCCCGAGGGCAGAGATGGTGGTGGCGGTGACCGCGTCGTCCTCGAGAAGCCGCCGGGTGTAACGGTCCACCAGGTGGGTGATGAGCCCGCTGCCCCAGAGGGCGACCTGCAGAAAGGAGGCGGTGACGAGGATCTTCCGCAGGGCATCCTCCACCCACGGATCGAGGAGAAGGACCTGGGACCCTGACCAGAGGGCCAGCGCGAGGAAGAAGAACCAGCGGGTCCGCTGAAGGAGGTCCACCGCGGCGTCGTCCAGGTCCGTCTCCGTCCGCTCCGCCATCTGCCGGAGCCGCTGGAGGACCACCCGCTGCAGGAGCCGCCCCGCCCCCAGCACCAGGGCGGCGATGCCCAGGGCCGTGGCCCAGCGGCCCCAGCCGTTCTCGAAGAGGATGGAGATGGAGAAGGAGAACAATCTGGCTTCCTCCTCGTAGTGCGTTGGATATGCCCGGTCTTCGCACGGGTCTCCACCATCTTACCACATGGCGGCAGGGGGGCGGGAAAGCCGGCGGAGGGCGCGGCAAGGCCCCCGGCTGTCGGGCTGCCGGGGGCCTGACAGGGCATCCTGCGGGCCGCAGGCCGGTTGCGATACCGCCCGCCTGGCACGCGGCCGGCTCTAGTACACCACCTGCTCCCAGCCGGCGTCCAGGGTGCGGACCGCGCTGACGGCGGCGTAGGGCAGCTGCCGGTCGTAGGCCACCCAGGTGCAGATGCCCAGGATTTCCGGGTCGACAAACCCGGCCACCCGGGCCGCTGCCCCCAGCGCGGCGATGGCCGGGGCTCCCCCGAGGGCGCTCGCCAGGGCCTCGGCGTCCACCGCCGCGACGGTGCCGGAGTACCACCGGAGTTGCCGGCGCACCGCGCCGGGAGGGCGGTCTGTCGCCACCACCAGGATCCCGTCCGGGTTTACGCCGGCCAGGACCTCCTCCCGGTCCAGGAGCCGCTCCTCCAGCACCATCAGCAGGTCGGCCCCGGGCGGGGGCGGCGCCGGGGGCACCCGGTCCCAGCGCCGGGCTTCCATCTCCCTCCCCCTGGCGGCGGCCTGGTACCCTTGCCGGCGGAGGGTCTCGGCCAGGATGGCGAGGGCGGTCTCCGTCTCCGGATCCCCTTCGCCGCCGAGGACCTGCATCCGGAAGTCGCCGACCAGGTCTACGACACGCTTCAGCACAGGCAGCATCGCCGGGGCCTCCTCCCAGGGCATCGGTGTGGCTCCCATCGGTGTGGCTCCATTGTAGTCCGAGTCCGGACCCCGGGGGGGGCGACGGCGAAA
>QGUP01000080.1 GCA_003242505.1 Bacillota bacterium | reverse complement strand
TTTGTATACATGTAGTTGTTCATTGTGTTTGTCTTTTTTTTTTTTTTTTTGATGCACCGCACACCCCTCCGCTTCTCCCCCCCTTTTTTCGGCGGCGCGCCAGAAGTGTTAAAAGCACGCACTGCAGAAGCGCCGGCTGGTCCTCCGGGCTCAGCACCGGGCCGGCGGGGAGGTGGATCGGCCCGCCGGCATACTGCCGGTGGACGATGGGCTTCACCCCCCGCCCCGGAGTGCCGGGGTAGGTGTCGTAGTGGGCCAGGAGGCCGATGGCCGGGGCGCCGGGGACGTTGCCCGGCAGGGTGGCGGTGACGATGCCGTGGCTGTCCACCCGGACGTCCCGGAGGCCGAGTTCCCTCAGTTCCGCCTCCAGCAGCCGGGCCATCTGCCACTGCTCGGGGGTCGAGGGGACCCCCTCCCCCTCCCCGGAGGGGGAGTCGACCTGCACGTAGCGGAGAAACTTGGCCACAACCCCTTCGGTGAGGAGCTGTTCCCGGTTCAGGACTTCCATTCCTATCGGTGACCTCCCTACGTCTGATGGGTGACCTCCCTGTCCCGTCGGTGACCTTGCCGTCCCTTCGCCAACCTCCCTGGACAGCACCCCTCGCCTCCGCCGCTCACGAATCCCTGCAGGGCCTGGCGGCGGCCGGAGCGGTGCACTTCCTTGGACTTCCACACCCCGGGGCAGAACCCTTCCCTCTGCCCTTGGCATGCCCGGCGGGGGATGCTAAACTTGGAAACATGAATCCAGCCCCCAGGGAGTCACCGGCGATGTACCGACTGATCCGGGCCGCCTGGCCGTACCTGGCCATGCCGCTGAGCGCCATGATCGCGGCGGTGGCCTTCCGGACCCTCCTGGTGCCCAACGAGATGATCGCCGGCGGGATCTTCGGCATCGGCCTGCTGCCCAGCCGCCTGACCGGGCTCCCCGCCGGTGCGCTGATCCTGCTCCTCAACGTCCCGGTCTTCGCCCTCGGGCTCCGGGAGTTCGGCACCAAGTTCATCGTCCTCACGGCCCTCTTCCTCGTCGCCTTCTCCGCCCTGATGGACCTGGTGCACCTGCCGGTCCTCACCGACGACCGGCTGCTGGCCGCGATCTTCGGCGGGGTTCTCTCCGGCATCGGGTACGGCATGGCGCTGCGGGCCGGCGGCTCCTCCGGCGGCCTGGACGTCATCGGCAAGGCGCTCCACAAGCGGCTGGGGATCGACGTGGGCGAGGCCCTGATGGTCCTCAACGGGCTCATCATCGGCGCCGCCGGTCTGGTCTTCGGGCCCGAGGCGGCGATGTACACCCTCATCTCCATGTTCGCCTCGTCCCGGACCCTGGACGCCCTGCTCACCGCCCGGGCCAAGCGGACGGCCCTCATCGTCACCGACCGGCCCGAAGAGGTCGCGGAGCGGATCCTCCGGGACCTCCACCGCGGGGTGACCTTCCTCGAAGGGGAGGGGGCCTTCACCCACGCCCGGAAGCGGATCCTCCTCTGCGTCGTCACCCGGTACGAGGTGGCCCGGCTGAAGGAACTGGTCCTCGGGGTGGATCCCCAGGCCTTCATGACCATCTCCGAGACCGCCGAGGTGGTGGGCCGGTTCCACCCCTTCGCCCTCTCCCTGCCCTTCCGGCGACGGTAAGGCCCCCTCGTCACGGGCGCTCCGGCCCCAGGGTGACCGGCAGCCGGCGCTCCGGCCCGTCGGGCACCTCGGAGGCCAGCCGGTAGACCAGATCGCCCCCCACCGGCTGGGGCAGGTAGTCCGCCGGCAGGGCCGACCCATGGGAGAATTCCTTTCCGGGGGCCAGGTAGACGGGCTCCAGGGGCTCGCAGTCCCAGATGACGGTCATCCCCTTGAGCCAGATCAAGTGGTGGCAGTCGTGGTAGAGGACCACCGGCTCGGTCCCCTGGTTCCGGACGGTGACGATCACCTCATAGTGGCGGTCAGCCCCGTTCCCCGGCCCCGGGGCCGGCGCCTCCGCCGGCTCCCCGACCGTCCCCTTCATCACCTTCCCCGGCCGCAGCACCAGGGTTACCTCCGCGGCCAGGATGCCGTCTTCCGCCGCCCCGGTCCACCGGGGCACCTGCTCCCGCACGGACCTGGCCTCCGGCTCCGGCGCCGGCGGCAGGGCCGAGGGCGCCCGGTCCGGGTCCGAGCCGCACCCGGACAGGACCAGGGCCAGGGCGGTCAGGATGCCCATCGATTTGTGTTTCCAGGTCAAGACGAGGGCCAGGGCGGTCAGGATGCCCATGGACTTGCGCTTCCAGGTCAAGGTTGGCGGCACGGCCCCTTCCCCCTCTCCATGTCGTCGGTTCCCTCCCCCTTCGACGGGTGCCGGTCATCCGCGGGTTCCGACCCCGATCCGCCGCAGGACCGGCTCCCCCGGGTCCGGCCCTCCGCCCGCCGTGGAACCAGGGCCGCGGCCCAAGAAGGGGCATCCCGCACCGCTGCGGCCGTGGGACAACCCGTGGAAGAACAAAGGGCACCCCTGACGAACCTCGTCAAGGATGCCCACGATCAGCGGCCGATCCGCCGGCCACGCCAGGCGGCCCTGGGCGAGCCCGCACCGCCGCTCCTCACATCCCGGCCAGCCGGTCGATCACCTGGTCCAGGCTGACCCCCGCGGGGATCTGGAAGGTCCCCGCCTGGAGCCGGGTGTCCATCCCTCGCTCCGCCAGCCGGGCCAGGAAGGCGGCCTCGTCGGCGATGAGGCCCTTTTCCCGGAGCCGGGCGGCAATCTGGGGCGCGGTCATCCCCGGGTCGATGACCACCGTCACCAGGGTCCCCGGCGCAGTCTGAGCGCCGGTGGCGCCGCCGCCAGGGTTTTCCGCCGCCCCCGTCGAGGCGGGGGTGTCCCCGCCGCCGGAGGCAGGAGCCCCGGAAATCCCGCCGGCCCCGTCGCCGGTGGCCCCGCGGCCTGTCGCCTCGCCGCCAGCAGCGCTACCACCGGTAGCCCGACCAGAGATTTCGCCCCCGCTTCCGGCCGACCCCCCACCGCCGGCCTCGCCGGCGGCTGCCCGCTGGCCGCCGGGGCCCGGGCCCGCGGCGACCTGGGGCGGCACAGCCCACCCCATGTTCTGGGCCAGGAGCCAGATGCCCCCGGCCACCGCCAGGCCAAGGCCGAACCCCAGGAGGGTGCCGATGCGGAACTGCCGGGCCGGGGGTCGCCGGGCGATGAGGTCGAGGAGCCCGGGTTCCACCTGGACCGGCTCCCGGAGCACCGCCCAGGCAGCGGCCCGGGGATCTGCGGGATCCAGTCCGGCCGCCACCTCCGCCCCGCTGCCCGTCCGGCCCTGGGCTGCGCCTGCGGACCGGCCCCGGCGCCGGGGCTCCTCCTCCCCGCCGGCCATGGCCCGCCACAGGGCCAGCAGGGCCATCGCCATCCCCACTGCCATCAACAGGTACGCCATCGGCTGCGCCTCCTACTTCTTCTTCGAAGTTCGAAATCTCCCTGTCCCTGCTGGGCAGGAACCGCACGCCCCAAAATCGAATTGCCGCCAGAAGAATTCCTGCCAGTATTCCTGCGGGAGGACGGCCATGAAAGCGCCTTACACGACGATTCTGGACCGCCAGTCCCGCCAGGTCCGATATCACGATGGTCACACGGAACCGGCCATCATCACCCAGATCGGCCCCGCGTGGGTCGCCCGGCGCCCCCATGCCGGGTGGGACCAGTGGGACCTCGCCGTGGTGTTGCCCGAGCGCCGGGTGATGGCCAGCCGGATCCGGCGCCGGGAGCCCACCCGGTTCCGCTGGTACATTGACATCGTCGATACCGCGCCCCATCCCCTGGGCCTGGCGGTTACCGATTGGTACCTCGACCTGCTGATCTATCCCCGGGGTTACTACAAGGTGCTGGACTGCCACGAGTTTGCCGCCGGCCTGCGGGCCGGGTACCTGACCGTCGAACAGGCCGCACTGGCGATGGAAGCCCTCCACCAGACCTGCGAAGGGCTGCACCGCTGCGGGTTCCAGTTCACCACCCTCCTGCGGGCCTGGGGCATCCCGCCGGTGTGGGAAGAGGGGGCGGAAGTGGAGGCGAAAGGGTGACGATCACCGGTTACCTCCGGGACCTCGCGCCGGACCTGGCCGACGGCGGTGCGGTCGTCTACCGGCTGGAACTGGACACAGGCCCAGTCGACCTGATGCCGCACCTGGGCCGGCCGGTCCGGCTGGTCCACACCGGCGAGAAGGCCTGCGTCTGGTGCGGCCGAAGGGTGAAAAAGCTCTTCCCCAACGGCTCCTGCTATCCCTGCTTCCGGGACCTGCCCCAGAACGACCTTTGCGTGGTAAATCCTCACACCTGCCACTACGAGACCTGCCGGGACCAGAAGTGGGGCGACGCCCACTGCATGGTCCCCACCTACCTCTACCTGGCCCGATCCAGCGACATCAAGGTGGGGCTCAGCCGGAACCTGCCGGGCCGGTGGCTGGAGCAGGGAGCCGTGGAGGCGGTGCCCATCGCCCGGCTCCCCAACCGGCGAATGGCCGGGGAGCTGGAACAGCTCCTGAGCCGGCACCTGCCGGACAAGACCAATTGGCGGAAGATGCTGAGGGGCGAGGTCTCCGCCGCCCCCCTGGAGGAGGTCCGGCAGCAGGTCCTGGCCCTGGTGCCCGAGGAGTACCGGCCCTACCTGCTCCCGGAGGACGAGCAGGTGACCTGGCGGTTCTCCTACCCCGTGACCGGGCCGGTGGAGAGCGTGAGCCCCGTCGACCTGGACCGGGGCCCGGCGGCGGGGATCCTGGTGGGGATGAAGGCCAAGTACCTGCTCCTGGCCGCCGACCCGGAGGCCCGGGCGGCAGGGAAGGTGCAGGTGGTCAACATCCCCAAGTATGCAGGGTACCACGTTAAAATAGACTTCAGCAGCCTCGAAAGCGTTTCAGGGGTCTGATTGCAGGGGCTCGATTCCAGGCGCCGCCCAGCAAGGGCGTACCGGCGCCGCACCACACCAGCAGGAGGGAATGGCCGATGCCGATGCCCACGGGCCGCCGGAAGGCGGCCCTGCCGATTCTGGCCGCCGGACTGGCCGTCCTCGGCCTCGTCCTGGCCGCGGTCTATCTCCGCCGACCCGGCGAGACCCCGGTCCCGGCCCTCGGCCCGGACCGGCCGGCGGCCCCGGCCGAGGGCGGCACCGATGCCGGCAAGGTCCCGCCGGAGGGAGGCGAACCCTCCGGGGAGCCCGGGACCCCGGGCAGCCGCCCGGTCCCGCTGCCGCCCCGTCCCGGGCGGGCGGTGGAACTGGTCCCGGCCCTCGACCGGTGGCTCCAGGCCGGCGGCCGGCCGGAGGACCTCTCGGCCCTGGCCGCGGCCTGGCAGGCCTGGGACCCCGGGGACAGCCTCACCCCCGCAGACCTGGACGGCGACGGCCGGCCGGAGTACCTCCTTCCCCTCCGCTGGAGCGGCGCCGATCCGGCCGGATTCCGGGCCGGGTACCTGGTCGCCGTCCGGGCCGATGGAGACGCCTGGCGGGCCGAACCCGTGCCCATCGTCGGCGAGCCCGCGCTGGCGGAAGGGTCAACCCCGGAGGACCCTACGCTGCCGCCGCCGGTCCTGAACCCGGGCCTGGTCGCCACCGCCGACTTCGATGGCCGCGGCGGGGCGGAGGTGGTGGCCGCGAGCCAGTCCTGCGGGGCCCACACCTGCTTTCTCACCGTCTCGGTCCTCCGCCGGGACCCCGGCGGCTGGCAGAGCCTCCTCACCGTGCCCGAGGTCCCGGGAGGCCAGGCGCGCCTCGACGGTACGGAGGTCTGGGTGACCGCGGCCGGGGTGGGTTCCGTGGGCGCCGGTCCCCAGCGGCCGGAGACCTGGGTCTACCGCTGGGACGGCGGCGGCTTCTCCCTCGCCTCCCACACCCGGGCCCCCAGCCGGTACGCCCACTTCCGGCTGGTGGACGGGGCGGAGGCGGCCCGCGAGGGAGACCTCGCCCGGGCCCGGCAGCTCTACCAGGAGGTCCTGACGGCCAGCGACCAGCTTGAGTACTGGACCGATCCCGCCCTGGAGGCCCCCTTCCTCCGGGCCCTGGCCCGGTTCCGGCTGCTGGTGCTGGCCGCTCTGGCGGGCCGTACCGATGAAGTCGCCGCCCTGGCAGAGGCGGCCGAGCGGGAGGACGGCCCTTACGCCCGCTGGTCCCAGGCCTTTGTCGCCGCCGCCGGCCCCGGGGCATCGGACGTGTTGGCCGGCTGTCGGGCCGCGGCCAGGGTCTGGGGGCTGAGCCCCACGGAGCCCCCGGCCTACTGGGGTTACAGCCACGAACCCTTCGGCCCCGAGAACCTCTGCGCCGGGGTGGAGACCGACCGGTGAGCCCGACAGCGCCGGTCCTCCGGCGGCGGTCCGGCGGTATTTCGCGGGCACCGGAGCGTTGCAAGTTGAACGTCTCGTCATTCCCTGTGGATAATGTGCACAAATCTGTGGATTTCGACGAAATCGTTTACGCCTAAAGCCTGGCCTGCCCGGCGCCGGTACCCCGGCGCCGCAGGCATCGGGACGCTAGACCCGCACCTCCTGCCAGCGGCCGCTCCGGACCCGGATCAGCATCAGGACGAGCCGGGCCACCCAGTCGAGGACCGCACCGGCCCAGCAGCCGGCCAGTCCCCAGCCCAGCACCGTGACGAAGTAGTAGGCGGCCCCCAGCCGGACGACCCAGCCGCCGAAGGCGGCGATCCAGACCAGCACCCGGGTGTCCCCGGCCCCGGCCAGGGCGCCCTGGAGCACCTCGGAGAGCACCATGGGAATCTGGCCGGCGCTGGTCACCCGGAGGGCCGTTGCCGCCAGGGCCAGCACCGCGGGATCCCGGGTGAAGATCCGCAGGTACCACTCGGGCACCGCCAGGTAGAAGAGGCCGGCGGCCGCCATCAGCCCTCCGCCCAGGTAGACCGCCTCGGCGATGGCCAACCGGGCCCGATGGGGCTGCCGAGCCCCCAGGGCCTGTCCCACCAGGGCCGCCACCGCGACGGAGATGCCGCCGGCCACGATCCAGGAGAGTTCTTCTGCCACCACGGCGGTGTAGTGGGCCGCCATGGTCACCGTGCCGAGGCCGGCCACCAGCCGCAGGTAGACGAGGTACGCGCCGGAGCCCAGCAGCCGGTTCACCGCCGCGGGCACCCCTACCCGGAGGATGCGGAGGATGAGCCCCGGGTTTGCCCGGAAAACCCCCCGGAGGGGGAGGGCCAGGGGACCCCGGCCCCGGAAGAGCACGGCCAGCATCAGCCCCAGGGCCGCCAGCCGGGCGACGGTGGTGGCCCACCCGGCCCCCACCACCCCCCAGGCCGGCAGGCCGAGACGGCCGTAGATCCAGGCCCAGGCCAGGATCAGGTTGAGGCCATTGGCCACCAGGCTGATCCGGAAGGGACTGCGGGTGTCCCCCGCAGCCCGGAAGGCGCTGCCCAAGACCAGCGAGAGGAAGAGGGCCGCCAGCCCCGGCACCAGGGCCCGGAGGTAGGCGACCGCCACAGGTATCACGTCAGGCTCGGCCCCCAGCCACCCCAGGAGCCCCGGGGCGCCGGCCCAGAGCCCGGCGGCCGCGGCCAGAGCCAGGGCGCTGCCCAGGAGGATCCCCTGCCGGACCGCATCCGCCGCCTCCCGGCGGTCCCCGGCTCCGACCGCCCGGGCCACCAGCGCCCCCAGGCCCGCGCCGATGCCGATGAACGGGCTCATCAGAAACCAAAGGGGCTGGGGGCTCAGCCCCCCCCCGGCCACCCCCCCCGGCCCCAGGGGCCGGACCGGCTCTTTTTACCAACTTAACCTGGCCACGAGCTCAACCTTGGATAATCAGGGTGGCTCACTAACCTTAA
>QGUP01000513.1 GCA_003242505.1 Bacillota bacterium | reverse complement strand
GTCCTGAGTGCGGCAGCCGCAGCGTCGGACGGGTAGGCGCCGAGCAGTACTACTGCTGGGACTGCTGTGTGGAGTTCCGGACGGTCCGGGGGGAAGTCCGGGTCTTCTACCTGGACCCGGACGGGGAACTGACCGCGGCGGAGCCGGCTCTTCCCTCCCGCCGGGGACGGGGGCGGGGTGGCCGGGGGCGGAGCGGCGAGCCCCAGGCTCCCCCGCCGCCTGCCGCCTGGCGCCCCCCGGTAGCCTGAAGGGGCGGGCACTGGGCTGAAACGGGTGGCAAGGTGGCGCCGGGGGGCGGTGGCGGCCCTGGTCCTGGCCGCCGGGGTCCTGGGCCTCGCCCTGGTCGTCGCCGTCCGGCCGGTCCTGATCCCCTTCGCCCTGGCGGTGGCGGTGGCTTACCTGGTCGCCCCGGCGGTGGCCGCCCTGGAGGGCCGGGGGATTCCCCGGGGCCCGGCGATCCTGGCGGTCTACGCCGCCCTGGCCCTGGTGGGGGCTGGGGTCGTCCTGCGGGTGCTCCCCGGGGCCTACGCGGAGCTGCAGCGCCTTGCGGGGGCGCTGCCGGGCTACGGGGAGCAGGTGCGGGCGGGCCTTGCGGCCCTGCAGCAGCGGTTCCAGGCTCCGGGGATCCCGCCGGGGGTCCGCCAGGGGCTGGAGGCGGCCATCGCCTCCGCGGAGGGGCGGGTCAACGGGGTGCTGGCCGCCGCGGTGGAGAACCTGTGGGGCTACCTGGAGTGGGCCGCGTACCTCCTGCTGGCGCCCTTTCTGGCTTACTACCTCCTCCGGGACCAGGAGCGGATCAAGCGGGGGTTCACCCACCTCCTGCCCCGGCGCTGGCGCCGGCTCACCCTGGAATGGCTGGCCGGCGTGGACGAGGTGATCGGCGGCTTCGTCCGGGGCCAGCTGGTGCTGGCCGGCCTGGTGGGGATGCTGGCCATGGTGGTCGCCGGGGTGCTGGGGCTCCGGTATGCGGTGCTCCTGGGGCTCTGGGCCGCGGTGGCGGAACTCATCCCGTACATCGGGCCGGTGATCGGCGCCGTGCCCGCGGTGGTGGCCGGCCTTTCGGTTTCCCCCCTCACCGGGCTGCAGGTGGCCGCGGCCTTTGCCCTCATCCAGCAACTGGAGAACGCCGTCCTCGGTCCTCGGGTCCTGGGGGAGAGCGTGGGCCTTCATCCCCTGGTGGTCTTCTTTGCCGTTCTGACGGGAGGGTACCTGGCCGGGGTGCCGGGGATGGTGCTGGCGGTCCCCGTTGCCGGGGTCCTGCGGGTGACAGGGCGGGTTCTCTACCGATGGCTGGCGGAGCCGCCGGGGGTGGAGGAGGGGTAGACCCTGGGCCGCCGGATACGACGCCAGGACGCCTGACAGGAGGGAGACCGGACGCCGGACAGGAACCGGACGCCGGGCAAGAACCGGACGGCAGACAGAAAACCGGGGACGCCAGGCGGCGTCCCCGGGGTAGCGACCGCAGGCTAGCCCTTGCTCCCGGCTACTTTGCGAGCCCGCGCTCCCGGCCGCTTCGCTAGCCCTTGCTGCCGGCCACCTCGGACATGGACTGGTGCAGCCGGCTGACGGAGTAGCCCAGGGCGAACATGTTGTAGGCGATGGAGAGGATCTCGGCATACAGGGTCTCCACCTGGTGATTGGGCAGGGGCGGCGCACCCTGAACCCGGATGGCGGCCAGGATGTCCGGGAGCCGGTCCCGGACCAGCAGGTCAATCCCTTCCCGCACCCGTTCCTGGTTCTCGCTGAGGAGCTTCAGGGCAGCGTCCCGGTGGGTGCGGAGGATCTCCTCCATGGTGGTCGAGCGGCGGCTGGTCATGCCGGGGTCCCCCTATCTTGGCAGGGATAGGTCCTACTGTCGATTATATGTGTAAAGGAGTGCGTTGCAAATCATTTAGGGGCAACAGGTTTGGCAGCAACAGGGCCTGGCAGCCCAGGCGAAGGGCAGCAGGACCCGGGAGCCCGGGCGAAGAGAAGCAAGGTAAGAAGAAAGGTCAGTCAAGGTGGACAACATCCGGGCCCCTTGACCGGCCCCCGGGAGTTGTGATAGATCCATTTACGCCGGTGGATCACCGGCAGCCCCTGGTTCGGCAGCCACGCCGGTGGCAGGG
>QGUP01000512.1 GCA_003242505.1 Bacillota bacterium | reverse complement strand
CGGTACTCGTAGAGGGGGATGACCCGTTTCTCGATGAAGTCGTAGGTCTGCCCCCGCTGAACGGCCTCCCACTCGATCCGGGCCAGTTCCAGGGTCACCGGCCGGTCCGGCAGCGGCGCGCCCCGGTACTCCTCGTATCCGGTGGCCTCCGGGGCGTTCCGGGCCCGGAGGTCCACCGCCTGAACCCGGACCGTCACCTCCCCGGCGAGGGAGGCCCCTTCCCCGGGTCCCGCCGCCACCCCCCGGGCCGAGGCGGTCACCGCCACATCCCGGGGGAAGAACTGGAAGGGGAAGTACCCCTCGATCTCCCCCTCCTCCGGCCCGGCCGGAACGACGGTGATGTGGCCGCCCATAGCCTCATCGCTCTGGGGCGGACGCTCAGCGGTGACGTGCCGGATGGTGGCCCGGCCGTCGGGGCCGGTGGTTACCGTGCCCTCCCGGGTGGTCCCTCCCTCCCGGATCTGGTACTTCAGAGCCAGCCCGGGCACCGGGGTGCCCTCGAAGAACCGGGCCGCCACGGAGAAGGTGATGGGTTCCCCTGCCAGCACCGCCCGCCGGTCCGCGGTCACCTCCAGCCGGTAGGCAGGCTTGGTGTAGGTCTCCACCTCGAGCCAGTGGCTGTGGACCACCACCCCGTCCACGAGCACCTGCACCGTGTACCAGCCCGGCCGGACGCTGGGCAGGACCAGGGCCCCGGTGAAGACGTCCCGCTGCACCGGCACCCGGGTGCTGGCCAGCACCAGGTCCCGGGGCTCCCGCCCGCTGTAGTCCGTCCGGACCACCCGGACCTCCACCTCCGGCACCGGCCGGGCCCCCTCCTCCCGGGGGCGAAGAACGCCCCAGAAGTGGACCGTGTCGTCCGGCTTGTAAAGGGGCCGGTCCAGGTAGAGGTACCGCCAGTACTGATACGGGGTCTCGTCCGGCCGGTCGTCCCACCCGGACTGCCACCGCCAGGGATCGCGCTCCTGGGTGATCAGCACCGCCTCCGCCCCGTCGGGGGCCCGGGCCACAAGGTAGAGGGGCCGGTGGGGCGGGGTTGGCAGGGTGGCGAGGCCCCGGGCGTCGGTCACCGCCGTCCCGCCCCCGGCTCCGGCGGGCCCTCCGGCTGCCGCTCCCCGGTCGGTTCCGGCCGCCCCGCTGGTTCCGTCCGCCTCCCCGCCAACGGGCAGGGGCTGCACCTGCACCCCCGCCGCGGGCAGGCCGGTGGAGAGCCGGTGGATCCAGACCAGGGTCTCCGTGGTGGTGACCGCGGTGTAGGCCGCCAGGTCCGTCACCTGGAAGTGGACCTGGCCCCGGGCCTCGCCGACCCGGATGTCCGCCAGGTAGTAACCGGGAGGCATGGGTCCGGGGAAGGCCACCACGTCGCCCAGGATCCGCTCCTCTTCGGGGATCAGCTCGCTGGTGAACCGCAGGGCCTCGGTCAGTCCCTCCACCGGGAAGAGGGTCGCGGCCCGGCTCACCTGGGCCCAGGGGGGCAGGTCCTCCCGCCGGGCGAGGGCCCGGGCGTAGGCGGCGGCGTCGGGGTAGCGGTAGACCGTCACCGCCGCGGTCGGCCGCTGGCCGTCGGTCGCCGCCTCGGCCCCGATGCGGTGCAGGACCAGGAAGGGAGTATCCCGGGGGGTGAACTCCAGGAACTCGTACCGCGCGTCGAGGCGGGTCCGGCGCTGGTCCTCGGAACGCTCGGTCTCAAACTGGAAGACCACGTCCTCCGCCAGTCGCTCTTCGGTCCCCTCCAGGGGCAGCCCCGCCCGGAGCCGGACGGTGTAGAGGGTGCCGGGGCTCAGCCGCTGGGCCGGGAGAAAGACCGCCAACTTCCCCCGCCGCTCAAACCGCCCTTCTACCCGGGGGGTGATTTCGAAGTAGGGAGCGGGGTCGCCGTACCCCTCGTGGCTGAAGATGAGTTCAATGCCGGTATCCACCGGGACCCCCACCACCTCGTTCCGGGGCAGGGTCCCCACCACCCGGAAGGTCTCCCGCACCTGAAAGGCCCACCAGTAGCCACCGGCGGCCGGCGCCGCGTCCCCGGCCGCCTCGACCGCCGGGGTCTCGCCCGCCGGGGGAGCGAGGTTGCCCGGCGCAAAGGTGAACCGGTAGATCCGCCCGGGCCGGAGG
>QGUP01000511.1 GCA_003242505.1 Bacillota bacterium | reverse complement strand
TCCCTACGTGCTCGTGTTTTCGGGGGCTGAGCCGCGGACGGCGCTCATGTCCTACGAGAACTTTGAGGTCCTGTGGCAGCGGGCCGACGAAGCGTCCGAGCTGCAGTTGCAGGTGGAACTCTTGTCGCGCATCCTGCATACGGCCCTCAGCGGGCAGCCGTTGATCCCGCTGGCCGAGGTGGTCGAGAGGGCCGGCATCACGCCGGAGGAACTGGAGATGGCTGGCGATGTCGAAATCGAGTCTGACTGACCTTCTGCCGGCCAACGTGTGGTTCTTCCCGGATGCCCTGGAGGACTTCCTGGCCCTTGATCGTAGCCGCCAGATCATGGTGCTTAAGGCCCTCCACAAAATTGCTAGTGGCCCCTCACAATTCGGCAAGCCACTTGGGAACCAACAGGATAGGCACCTCGCAGGGTTCCGCAGCGCCTACGTGGACCGCAAGAGCATCCGCATCGTGTGGCGGGTGGCCGATGACGGCCGGGTGGAAGTTGCCGTCATCGCTGCCATCCTGGAGCGTGAGGGGATGGAAGTTTACGAGACGGCGGCCAAGCGCCGCGAGGTTCTAGACAGGTGGCTTCGGGCGAAGTTGGCAGGAGCGTAGGTTGGGTGACAAGGCGCCGGGGGTGTACCCGGCGCCTTGCGTTTGCACCTGTGCAGAGCCTGGACGATGACCTAGCCAAGGAGGTTAACTGAGTTGGCCGAGAACGAGGGGCGAATCGGAGTTGGGACTCTGGTCCGGTGGGAAAGCCACGGGGCAGGCTGGTTCAAGACGAAGGAGGGCCGAGTGGTGGCCTTCGTTCCGGCCTGGGCGGATCCGGTTGAAGCCTGCCCGGAACTGAAAGCTGTCCCACGCAGCCGGATCAAGTTTAGCCTGGAACCTGCCGCCGTTGACCGCTACGTGGTCCGGGTCTACCGCACGAGCCGGCGCGGGGGATTGGACTACTACTACGGGCCGCGGGCGGACGTGGTGGAGCGGGCGATGGCCGAGGCGGAGGCCGAGAGCGGGCGGTGTAGCAGTATCCGGGGCGCGTTTCTGCACAACGATGGTTCCGTGTCTAGAGGGAGGGCTAATCAGTGAGGCAGGCAACGGCCGGGGTAGTACTCGGCGGCGCACTGGCACTGGCCGGAGCGCTGGTATCGCCCCGGTGGATAGCCCGGCGACCGCGGGCGTGGGAGGTAGTTGCCTGCGCCCTGGCCGGGGGGCTGGTAGCCCGGCTGATTCTGGACCGGGCGCCGGGGCTGGGGGCGGCCCTCCCCCAGGTCCTCCTGGCTGCAGTGCTGATCACTGCCAGCCTGGTAGACCTCCACGAGCGGATCATCCCCAACGAGTTGGTGCTCTTCACCGTGGCGGCCTGGCCGGCACTGCATGTGCTAGCCCCTCGCTTCTCCTGGTCGTGGGCCCTGGGAGGTGCTGCCCTCGGAGGGGGGACACTCCTCCTGCTGGCCCTGGCCACCCGGGGTGGCGTGGGGATGGGGGATGTGAAGCTGGCCGCGGCCTTCGGCCTCTACCTGGGGGTGTGGGAAACCGCTGTCGCAGTGGTAGCGGCCTTTCTCCTGGGGGGACTGTCCAGCCTGGCGCTCCTGTCCCTGGGGGTGGTCGGTCGGCGGGACCACATCCCCTTCGGCCCCTTCCTGGCAGCCGGCGCCTTGGTGGGGTTCCTGTACGGCGAGTCGCTGCTCCAAGTCGTGGGGTACTGATGGGACCAGCGGGGCTGGGGAGGTTGGAGTTGGGGACGCACCAGAGAACTGGGAGGGCTAACCCCTCCTCTCAGGGTCGCAGGTCCGTGTATGTCTGCGGTCCTGAGAGGAGCGGTTAGCCACCGTACCCATCCTTTCCGGAAGCAGAGCGTCCTCCTCCCGGCAGAACGGGATTCTGCCGGGAGGTGAGATATGTCGGCAAGCCTGCAGACGAGCGGGCATGGTGTGAGCGGAGTCGGACGGGCACCGCCGGCGGCACAGTGTGGCGGTGCCCTGACTCTAGGACGAGGAGGTACGGGCACGTGAAGGTCTGGGTTCGGTGGAACCCCGTCATGTCCCGGTGGGGCCGGGTGCCCGGCCTTCGTCGGCCGTGCCGGGGGATCGTATTTGGACGACTGGAGATTCTTTGGTGGT
>QGUP01000510.1 GCA_003242505.1 Bacillota bacterium | reverse complement strand
CGGCTGTCGATGAGGCCCTCCTCGTACAGCCGGTTGTAGAGGGGGGAGGCCCGGCCCAGGACCGCGTCGAGGACGATGCCGGTCAGCAGCTCCCGGACCAGAAGCGGCCGGCCCCGCTCCCCGACCTGCCGCTCCTTGAACCCCAGCCGGAAGATGGGCTGGCTGACGGCCAACTCCTCCTCCCGCCGGCGCTCCCCCACCTCCGGGGGCTCCTCGGGGTAGATCCGCCGGATCGGCGGCTGGGGCTGGTAGCCCCGGCCCTCGACCTTCTCCGCCACCTGGGCCACCACCGCCTCCGGGTCCACGTCCCCGGCGACGAAGACCATCATGTTGGCCGGGTGGTAGAAGGTCCGGTAGCAGAGGTAGAGGTCGTCCTTGGTGATCCGGCGGATGCTCTCCTCGGTGCCGGCGATGTCGATCCGGACCGGGTGCCGCTGGAACATGGCCTCCAGGAGGTTCTGCCGGGAGCGCCACTCCGGGTGGTCCAGGTACATCCGGATCTCCTGGCCGATGATCCCCTGCTCCTTGGCCACGGTCTCATCGGTGAAGTAGGGGGTCTGGACCATCTCCAGGAGGACGTCCAGGCACTCCCGGAAGTTGCGGGTGGTGGTGAAGTAGTAGACGGTCTGCTGCCACGAGGTGTAGGCGTTGGCGTCGGCCCCCAGGGCGGAGAACCGGTCGAAAGCGTTCCCTTCCTCGGACTCGAAGAGCTTGTGCTCCAGGAAGTGGGCGATCCCCGCCGGCACCTCCACGGGCTCGGAGGCCCCCGGCGGCACGAAGACGCTGTCGTTGGAGCCGTAGTTGACCGCCACCCGGGCCGTGGCCTCCCGCCAGCCCTTCCGGGGCAGCACCCCAACCTTCAGCCCCGAGGGCAGGGTCTCCCAGTAGAGGGTCTCCCGGAGCCGCTCGTCCCGCTGGATCTCCACCCTACTCGCCCTCCTCCCGGGTCAGGAAGTAGATCGTGTCCACCTGAAACTTCTGGGCGGCCGCGGCCACCTGCTCCGGGGTGACCGCCTGGTAGCCGGCCACCCGCTCCTCGGTGGTGTAGACCCGGCCGCCGAGGATCCCGGCCACCTGCTCCTCCACCATCCGGGTGGGGCTGTCCGGGGCCGCCAGGGCGTCGTTCACCAGGGCCTTCACCGTGGCGTCCATCTCCGCCTCGGTGATCTTCCCCTGCTGCAGGTCCTCGAGCTGCTCGAGGGCGATGGCCAGGGCCCGGTCGTAGTCGGCGAACTCGATGCCGGCGTAGATGAAGCCGACGCCCTTCAGGCTCTCCACCGCGGAGTAGGCGTAGTAGGCCAGGCTGTGCTTCTCCCGGACGTTCATGAAGAGCTTCGAGTGGGGGAAAGCCCCCAGGACCCCGTTGGCCACCAGCATGGGGAAGTAGTCCGGCTCCCCGGCCACGGTGCCGGTGCGGAAGCCCACTACCAGGACTCCTTGCTTCACGGGCTGGGCCTCCTGGACCGTCCGGCGCTCCCGGACCTCCCGGACCACCGTGGTCGCCGGCAGGGTGCGGCCATGGCCGCCGGGGAAGTCGAAGTGCCGGGCGACCAGCCGGCAGACCTCTTCCGGGTCGACCTGGCCCACGACGAAGAGGTCCACCGCCGCCTCCGCCAGGACCCGGCGCCAGTGGTCCATGAGCCCTTCGGGGTCGATGCCGTCCAGGTCCTCCACCTTCCCCAGGTGGTAGAGGGCGTAGGGCTCCCCGGCGCACATGATCTCCCGGCAGCGGCTGAGGGCGTAGCGGCGCTTGTCGTTGATCAGCCCCTCGATCCGCTCCCGGAGGTTCTTCTTCTCCTGGCGGACGAAGTCCGCCTTGAGCCCGGCGCCGTCCCCCTCCATCGCCGGCCGGAAGAGCACCTCCGCCAGGGTGGCGATCCCCCGCTCCAGGAGCCCCTCAGCCCCGGTGAGGTAGGCCTCCGAGGGCAGGTCCAGCCGGAAGAGGAGGGAGTGGACCTCCCCCCGCCGGGCCACGTCGTAGCTGAGGGAGGCTCCGTAGAGGTCGTCCAGGTGCCGGACCAGGTCCGGGGTGGTGGGATGGGACGCGGTGCCCCGGACCAGCACCATGGGCAGAAGGGCGTTCCAGGTCACCGTCTCCCGCCGCAGGGGCAGGTGCAGGTA
>QGUP01000509.1 GCA_003242505.1 Bacillota bacterium | reverse complement strand
GCAGGTGCTGAACCACCCCGGCCAGGGGGCCTTTGCGGAGCCGGTGCCGGTGGCCGGCCCCGGCCTGGCCGACGGCACCGTGCTGGAGGACTGGCTCTCCGGCCAGCGGGTGACGGTGACCGGCGGGGTCATCCGGCCCGAGGTGGCGCCCAAGACTGGCGCGGTCTTTGTCCGGGCGGGGCGCCGGTGACCGGGGGCACGGCCGGGGACGAGCCGAGGCCACGGGCAAGCAGCGCCCGTGGCCTCGGCCGTTCTGGCACTTTCAGCGTACGTCCACGTTCTCTTGCTGCTGCCAGCTTCGGCTGCTTCCAGCGTGGGTGGAACCCTCTTCGGCTACTTCCAGCTGGCGTGGAACCAGTAGCTGCCGGAGCCCCGGTAGGAGTAGACCCGAAGTTGATAGGTGCCGGTTGTGGTGGGCTGGAAGAGGATCTGCTCCTGCCGCTGGGTCCCGGTGGACTGGGCCACCACCTGGCCGGCGGGGTTGTAGAGGTAGATGTCAAAGTCCCGGGTGCTGGTCCAGTTGTTGATGATGAAGGTGATGCCGATGGGCTTGGAGGCGTCGGTGACGGTGAAGCTCCACCAGTTGGAGGCGCCGGTGCCGGAGAGGCTGCCGGTGACGTACTGGTGGCTCAGCCCGTCGCTGAAGCTGCCGCTGAAGCCGCCGGCCTGCCGGATGGCGTTGTAGGCGAGGTTGATGCCGTAGCCGAAGTCGCTGTCCTTGCCCCCGGGGCCGAAGTCCTTCAGGTTGCTGCTGCTGTAGAGGATGGATTTGACCTGGGCGTCGGTCAGGTTGTAGTTGGCGTCGAGCATCAGGGCCACCACGCCGGCCAGGAACGGGGTCGCCATGGAGGTGCCGCTGTAGGTGACGTAGCCGTTCCCGCTGCCGGCCCGGGCGGCGGTGATGTTCCGGCCGGGGGTGGCGATGTCGGGCTTGACCCGGCCGTCGGCGGTGGGCCCCCGGCTGGAGAACTCCGCCAGGACCCAACCCCGCTCCCCGGGGTCGTAGAGGGCGCCGACGGTGATGGCGTTTGCAGCGGCGGCGGGGCTGCCGATGGTGCAGGTCCCCGGGCCGGAGTTCCCCGCGGCCACGGCCATGATGATGCCGCTCGCCACCGCGTTGTTCACCGCCTGGGAGAGGGAGTCGGTGCCGTTGGAGCAGCCGGCGGCGCCCAGGCTCATGTTGCCGATGCGGATGCCGTAGGTGTTCTTGTTCTGGATCATCCAGTTGATGCCGCTGATGATGCCGCTGGTGGAGCCCGAGCCCGCGGCGTTCAGGACCTTGATCCCCACCAGGGCCGCCCCGGGGGCCACGCCCCGGTAGGCGCCGTTGCCCTCGCCGGTGCCGGCGGCGATGCTGGCCACGTGGGTGCCGTGGCCGTTGTCGTCGTAGGGGGTGCTCCGGCCGCCGATCACGTCGTACCAGCCGATCACCTTGCCCCCGTCCAGGTCCACGTGGCCGGCGTCAATGCCCGTGTCCAGGACCGCGATGACCACGTCGGACTTGGAGTAGGAGGTGGGGCTGCCGTCCCGGTTGCCGTCCACGCCGAAGTTCGCCCGGGCCTGGTTCACCCCGGTCCAGGAGGTGGCGGTGCCGAGGAAGGCCCGAACCTCCCGGTCCAGGTCGACCCGCTCCACCAGCGGGTGCTTCGCCAGGGCGTCGATCTGGGCCCGGTCCAGCTCCGCGGCGAAGCCGTAGATCGCGTGCTCCCAGGTCTGCCGGGCCTTGAGCCCCCCGGCCGCCCGGTCGAGGTCCGCCAGGACCGCCTCGGTGGGCCGTTCCTTGAGCACCACCACCACCGGGATCCGGTCCTTCGCCGAGACGGCGGCCAGCCGGGCGTCCAGGTCGTCGGAGAGCCGGTTGCCGTCCCGGTCCCCGAGGAAGGGGAGGGCCTGGGCGGCCTCGTCCGCCACTTTGTCAGCCGGGACGGGCTCCCGGGGCGGCCTCGGGATCCTGTCCGGGCCGGTGGCGGCGCCGGCGGGCAGGGCCAGGGCCGCCGCCGTCAGGCAGGTGAGCAGGAAGACCGCAGGCTTACGCATGGCAAGCATCCCTCCTGTTTCCGGCCCACGGGGTCGCCGTGAACCTGATGTGAATTCTGAGTTTTTGCTCGATTCATAAAATACC
>QGUP01000079.1 GCA_003242505.1 Bacillota bacterium | reverse complement strand
CGGCGGCCGCCATCCCGGGGGCGGCAACCACCGGGGGTCGATTTTTCGGCTCCACGTGGGGACGGCCCTCATCAACCGGGGACTGGCTCCGGCTGCCGCCGCACTCTCCTGGGAGCAGGAGCGGCCGACGGACCCCGCCCTCCGGGAGGCGGAACACCAGCTTGAGCAGATGGTGAGCCAGCACATCCGCTCCATGCCCTTTCTCTGGGTGGCGGTGGACGACCCGCCCGGCCCCCAGAGCCACCGGAAGATGATCGAGGCCAACGCCGTCGCCCTGCTAAGTAACCTCGGTAAGGAGCCCATCGACCCGCCCTCGCCAAACTGGCTGGGGCGCTGGGCAAGCCGGCCGGCCATCCGGGAGTCCGGGCTCTGGAACGTGGACCACGTGGACGAGCCCTACTCGCCGGAGTTCCTCGACCTATTGGAGCGGTACGTGCGGAACACCCCGGCCCAACCGGTTGCCTGACGGGCAGCGCTCACCACCTGTCTACCTGGGCCCCGACCAGCGGAACCAGATCAGAAGAAGTCCATGATCCCCGTCGTCCCCGCCGGAATCCGCCGCTCCAGCAGCCGCACGGCCTCCTCATCCGCCTCGAGCCGGCCAGTGCGGTGGAGGGCCCGGGGGCGGCGGTAGCCCAGAAGCATCGCCGTCAGGTCCCCGATACTGCACCGGGCCGAGGGAAGCCGGGGGCCATCACCGGTCCCCACGGCTTCTTCCGCCCTCCGGACCGAGGCCGTGCCGTCGGGCGCCCAGGCGATCTCATACCAGCCGGCGTTCCACGGGGCGAAGTCGTCGGTCACCTCGAGAAGCAACCGGCTCTCCCCGGTGTCGGCGGCAAACCGGCACTGGCGCAGGAACCCCTCCAGGTCGACGATCCGGGCCATCACCTCCGGGGAGACTTGCTGCCGGACCCGGGGCTCAGGAAGCTCCAGGTACTGGTCGTCGTCGGCGGTGACCCGCAGCTCCATCCGGTCGGCCATCGAGTCGTGGTTCATCAGGAACCGCCAGAGCCCCCGGCGGGCCTCTTCGGTCAGCCACACCATCTCCTGGCAGCTCAAGACCCGGTCCCGGACCCGGTACAGCACGTACCCCTGGTCCCGGCCGGCGGCATCCCGGTAGACCGCGGCCCGGCCACACTTGCGGGGAAAGACCCGCTCCCGCCACCACTCTTCGTCTCGTTCCAGCATCAGGGTGTACTGCCGGGCGTAGGCCCGGTAGATGGCATCGAGCCGCTGCCAGTCCCCGTCGGCGCATTCCATCCGGCCCGGCGATGGCGGCACCGCCGGGTAATGGGGGCGCTCCAGGGTGTAGGTCTTGTACTCTGACGCCACCTCCCACCCGAACTGGCGATAAAAGGGAACCGAGAACGGGTGAAGTAGGGACAGGGTCTGCCCGGCTTCCCGCATCCGCCGGAGCGCCTCGGCCAGGAGCTGCCGGACGAGCCCCTGGCGACGGTACTCCGGCCAGGTGGCCACCCCGGCGACGCCGCCTGCTGGCACCAACTCGCCGTGGACATAGACCCGCATGGGTAGCACGGTGGCCTTGGCAGCCAGCCGGCCGTCCACGAAGCACCCGAGGATCCGCTCCGGCCTGGCGGTCTGAAGGCCCCGGGCCCGGTCTTCCGGGGAGAGGGTGTACTGAAAGGCAAACTCGGACAGAGAAAAGGCGGCCTCCAGCTCCTCCCGGCGGAGGGGGCGAATCTCGTCCATTCCCCATCGCTCGCTCTCTGTTGAGGTTGGAAAAGCTTCCTCCTGTATCGTACCGCCCCCGGGGGCGATGCACCAGTCCAGGGCTGATACACCAGCCCAGGGCGATGCACCAGCCCCGGGCTGCCTCTGCTGCCGGGGCGCCGCCGCCCTTCCTCCGCTCCTCCCCCCGCCCCGGGCCGCCTCCCCCACCGGTGCCGGCCGAGGGCCGGGCCGGCCCCGGCCCGCCCGGCCGTGGGGGGGCGAGCCTGCCGCCCTACCGCCCCTCCCCCTGGTCCCAGCGGAAGACCCGGGCGGTCAAGAGCGTCACCAGGGCGGCGGTCCCCAGCATCACGGCGCAGCTCAGGTAGATGGGAAACCGCAAGGGCGCGCCCGGAAGGTAGTGGCGCAGGGAGTCGCCCCAGTAGGTGAGGGGAATGAACCGGCTCAGGTCCGCCACCCAGCCCGGGAGAACCTGCTTCAGCGCCCTACCCGTCCCCGGCGGCCCGGCGCCTGGTCGAAGCCGGCTCGTGGGCTCCCTGGCCCGTCAGCCGCAGGAAGACGTCTTCCAGGGTCGCCTGCTCCACCCGCAGGTCCGAAGGCCGGGTCAGGAAGTTGCCATCGAGGAGCGCCTTCAGGACCTGGTCGGGCTGGGTGGTGCGCACCCGGACCTGGTAGCCCGTTCCCCTGGGGACGACCCCCACGTCGAGGGCGCCCGTCAGCGCCTGGAGCCGGGCCGGGTGCCTCCGCCTCTTCCATGTAGTGGGTCGTCAGGACGATGGTCCGACCTTCCGCCCGCTGGCGCAGAATCACTTCCCACAACTGCCGGCGGGCGTGGGGATCGAGGCTGCCGGTGGGCTCGTCCAGAAAGAGGATCCGGGGATTGGACACCAGGGCTACCCCGATCAGCAGGCGCTGCCGCTGGCCTCCGGAAAGGCGCCTCACCAGGTCGTGCCGCTTTTCCTGGAGTCCAACCATCTCGAGGACTACTTCCGGCTTCCGTACACCTTGGTGACCTCAGAGATTTCAATGCCCGGAAACCGGTCGCTCACCCTACGACCTCCGTTCCGGCAAACGTTTAGTTGCACCTACAATCAGTATAAATGAAGCTATTATAGCGCGTGAATCGATTATTCCGTTATCTTTAGACAGGGGATGCCAAGGGATGGCCCCCTGACGCTGGGCGGGCCACCTGGCTTCCCGCCCCGAGTCCCAAGGCTGCCGGAGAGACCCCGGGGGACCCGCGCGGCCCCGTTCCGCCTCGAGGCCGAGGCGCTGCGGGCCGAGGCGCCCCGGGGCGGCCTCAAGCCCCTGGACGATGGGTACCGGGTCCGGCTGCAGGGATGATATTAAGGTAGGAAAGGCCGGAGGGGTTCCCCTCCGGCCTTGGCGGGCTTCCACCTCAGGTCTGGAACCGGTTGAGCCGCTCCAGGAGGTCCCGGGCCACCCCCGCCTGGCCCTGGGCCGCGGCCGCGACCTCCTGGGCGGAGGCGCTCATCTCCTGGACCGCGGCCGCGACTTCCTGGGCCGCCGCGGCGTTCTGCTGGGAGATGGTCGCCACCCGCTCCGCGGCCCGGACCACCTGGGTGACCCCCGCCGACATCTCCTCGGTGGCCGCGGTGTTCTCCTCCACCACCGCCGCCACCGCGTCGAAGGCCTGGACGATCTGCCGGGCCTGCTCCCGGAGCTGCCGGGCCGCGGCGGAGATGGCGTCCACGTCCCGGGCCGCCTGCTGCACCACGGCGAGGATCTCCTCCAGGGCCCGGCCGGCGTCGCCGGCCAGCCGGCTGCCGGCCTCCACCTCCGCGGTGCCGGCCTCCATCGCCTCCACCGCGGCGGCGGTCCCGGCCTGGATGCTGCTGATGAGGTCGCTGATCTCCTGGGCGGACCGGGCCGACCGCTCCGCGAGCTTGCGCACCTCGTCCGCCACCACCGCGAAGCCCCGGCCGTGCTCGCCGGCCCGGGCGGCCTCGATGGCGGCGTTGAGGGCAAGGAGGTTGGTCTGCTCCGCGATCCCGGAGATCACCTGGGTGATCTCGCCAATCTGGGCCGAGAGCCGGTCCAGTTCCCGGATCCGCTCCGCGGACTGGCCCACCGCGGCCCGGATCCGCTCCATCCCCGCCACGGCCCGCTCCACCACCTCCGCGCCGGCCCGGGCCTGGGCCGCCGCCTGGGCGGCGCTGCCGGAGACCCCCTCGGCCCGCTCCGCCACCCCGTCGATGGCCGCCGCCATCTCGCTGAGGAGGTGGGAGGCCCGCTGCACCTCCGCTGCGGTCTGCTGGGCACCTTCGGCAATCTGCCGGATGGTCTCCTCCAGCTGGACCATGGTCTGCCGGACCTGGTCCGCGGTCTGGGCCTGGTCGTCCGCGCCGGAGGCCACCTCGGCCATGGCCGTGGCGACCCCCTGGACCGAGGCGGTCATGCGCCCCACAGTGCCGCTGACCTGCTCGGCGGAAGCCGCCACCGCGGCGCCGGCGTCCCGCACCTGCTGCACCATCTGCCGGAGGGTGCCGAGGAAGCGGTTGAAGGCCTCGACCAGGTCGCCGAGTTCATCCCGGGACTGGAGGGCCAGCTCCTGCCGCAGGTCGCCGCCGCCCCGGGCCAGCTCCTCCAGCTGGCTCTGCACCCGGCCGATCTGCCGCACCAGGACCCGGCTCACCCAGAAGGAGAGGAGCGCGGCCGCCAAGAGCCCTGCCAA
This sequence comes from Bacillota bacterium, assembly GCA_003242505.1. GTDB lineage: Bacteria > Bacillota > Sulfobacillia > Symbiobacteriales > ZC4RG38 > ZC4RG38. Next base: position 3,550 of record QGUP01000079.1, on the reverse strand, counting down.
CGCGACGGGGCCCAGGAGCCGCAGGAAGTTCCCCCGGAGGGCCACCAGGTGCGCTTCCGGGATGCCGACGTACGGGCCGGCGATGACCTTCCCCGTGTGGTCCTTGAGGGGGACGTAGACCGTCCGCTGCCACTGGTCGACGACCCGGGCCCGGCCCCGGTACTCGCTGCCGGCCCGGAGCTGCTCCATCACCGGGATGGAGTAGATGGTGCCGATGGCCCGCTCCTCCACGCCCTGGGCGTTCTTCGTCCGGACGTTGGTCGTCACCCGGACGCCGTCCAGGGCGATGGTGGCCGTCACCAGCCCCCCGGTCCGCTCCCGGACCTCATCGACGATGGCGTAGTTCTGGTTCAGCACCTCCGCGGCGATCACCGCCCCGACCACCCGCCCGGCGGCGTCCCGGACCGGCGCCACCCCCACCAGGGAGAGGGCGTCGGTCACTTCCTTCTCCTGCCGCTCCTCAGCCCCCGGGGTGGCCTTCACGGGGACCACCACCTGCCGGCGCAGCTCGTCCCCCTCCGGCCCCCACTCGGCCTCGGGGATGAGGGCCGGGGAGGATACCACCTCGCCCTGCAGGGCCTTTTCCACCAGCCCGTTCACGCCGAAGGGCTGGCCGGCGGCGGTGCTGTTGGCCCGGGCCACCGCCCGGCCGGAGCGATCCACCACCGTCAGAATCTGCAGGTTGGGCATCGCCTGCTTCAGGTCCCGGAGGAGCCCCGAGAGGGCCCCGGCGAATCCGGTCCCGCCCTGCGCCAGGGCCTCCCGCACCTGCGGGTTGTGGGCGACGGCCACCGCCTGCTCCCGGACCCGCTCCAGGTGCTGGTCGATGAGGGCCAGTTCCAGGGCGATGGCAAGGTCCAACTGCTTCCGGGCGTTCTCCTCGATATCCCGGTTGATGAAGTAGAGGGTGGCGGCGCCCATGGTGCCCACGGCCAGGACCAGTCCCGCCAGGGCCGCCCCGAAAACCTTGGCCATGATGCCGAAGCGGAGGTTTCTCCAGCGCTTGCCGTTCAACCCGACTGCCCTCCTCGTGGATGTCGTCTCTGGGGAGCAACACCCAGGCGGGACGGCGCCGTCGGGGTCGACGGCAACATGGAAACGGCTCTCCGCCGCAAGGGGAGAGCCACTGCAGTCCCCCTTCGGCAGCCCGGCCGGCATAGGGTCGAAACCCCGTAGCCCCGTGGCTTTGCGGCCCCGCCTTTCGACGGGTGTGCCCTTGTCGTGAGGGAGCGGTATGCGGTTAGCCTCCATGTGCGCGGGCGCTGCTGCCTCGGCCTGCAGCCGCTGCCCGCGCAGCCATAGATTACCACATCGGCGATCTAATTGACAATCAGTTGCGGCTGCAGCGCCGTCAGCGCGGCCGGGCAATCATCAGGTACAGGTTGATGAGGGGCAGCACCGTGGCCACCGTCCCCACCGCGTTCCAGACCAGGGACAGGGTCCGGTACCGCCGGGTGACCTGCCCCATCTCCACCCCCCGGGTGGCCTCCCGGATAATGGCCCGCTGCAGGGGGAGCAGCACCGCCGCCCACAGGACCCCGGTGACGTTCAGCAGCACAAAGGCAGTCCGAAGCCAGAAGACGCTCCAGATGGGGATGTTCGCCTGGTTGGCCATGTACAGGCCCGAACCCAGGAGCAGGGCCACCCCGGGCGCTGTGAAGACCCAGTCACATAGCTGTAGGCTCCGCACCGTCTCCAGGACGACCCGGGGATCCCGGCTCGCATCGGCCCGGAGTTTCCAGAGGGCCGCGGTGACGATGTTGCCGATAAAGAGGATCGCCCCCACGAGATGGATCACCTTGGCCGCCAGGTACACCCGGCTTGACCTCCCGCAGACACCCCGCCGCACACCGCTTCAGGCACTTGATGGACTATACAAGATAATTATGCAATAACTGCGGCGGGGCAAGCACGGGGCAAGCACCCGGCACAAGCGGGACCGATGGAGACCTCCGGCGGCCTCGGCTCATGGGCGGCTCACCCCTGGCCCCGCCCCTGGGCCCGGGCCGTCAGCCGGTGCAGGAGCCGGCCCGCCCCTTCTGGGAAGTGCCGGAAGAAGAGGGAAACGGCGGTGCCGAGGTCCGGCGTGATGACCGGCTTCCGGGACCCGGCCCGCCGGGCCAGTTTGCGCCCCACCTCCGCCGGGTCGGCCATCGCCTGCGCCGGGACGCCGAGGGGCGAGCCGTTCCCGGGGGCCTTTGCCACGCCCGGACCCGGTGACGGCAGTGAGATGCGCCTAGCGGTCGTACCGGTGCCGGGCCGCCTCCTCGATTGCTTCTGAGAGCGACCGTATGGCATCCATGAGGCGGTAGATCACCGCATGCATTCTGGTAGCCTCGCCACCCTGACTGGGCGCCAAACGCAGCAAGCGGTCGATTTCGTCGAGGGCCCTGGCGGCTTCGGCAAGGCGTTCAGAGACATAGGACGACGTCATGGCTCCTTGTTCCCCTGACCTGCCAATCTACAGGGTCTGCCGACAGAGGAAGCGCTCCAGGACTTCGATGATCGTATGGTCCTCCAAGGGCTTTGCGATGACGTGTTTGGCACCGGCCACCAAGACTTCCTTGACAACGTCGTCGTACCCAAGTCCAGTGATCGCAACAATGGTCGCATCTGGGTAGCGATAGAGGATTTCCCGGGTTGCGGTGATACCGTCCTTGACAGGCATCGCAACGTCCATGAAGACCAGATCGGGGCGCGTCGTCTCATATTTCAGGACAGCCTGGACACCGTCTTCCGCCATGATCACGTGGTGGCCAAAGTCCTGGACCAGTCGGGCCAGGCGCATGCGCACCAGCACGGAGTCATCTGCGATTAGAACCCGAGCCACCGCCGTTCCTCCTCGAAAGATGGGGCCAGGGACTCACGGATTTAGGACCAGAGTCCTAAATATAGACCGAATCAATGATAACCCCGGTTAACCATTGATGCTATCTTTAACTCATAGGAATAATCAATGGAACCGCAGACTGACATTGACAGAAATTATGGGAACAATTAAGTCGCTAGGGAGACCATATGCCGTAATTTGTCGAGTCTGACAATGCGCTGCCCGTTGTCACCGCCCCAAGAAATGAGCCCTCGGAGCCTCTACCACCGAGGGCTGAAATAGCCAGCCGTGTTGGCCCGGGTCCTGATTGCCCCTCCTCAAAAACTCGAAGTGCGCAAGGCCCGGCTGACCAGGATTCCCGTCTCAACGCCTGGGTCATCTTCGATTCCGTTACTGCCGCTCGTGACGTCAGGAACTTCGGGAACGTTCTGCCGGGTGGTGACCGTCAACTCCCGGCGGTGATTCTTTCCCACAGCATCGCGGCTTCGCGCCAGGCGGCTGCGGCCAGGAGCGCCACCGCCGCCACCAGGGTCAGGTACTCCCGCAGGCCCAGGGGCTGCCGTTCCTCCGGTGGCATCCGGTAGGCAGGGCCGCCCAGGAGCCCCTCCTGTCGTATACGGCCGGTGCGGGCCAGGGCCGCCGCCATGATGGTGTAGGCCAGCATCTCCATGGGGCCGCTGCGCTGGTAGAGCACGGCGAGGGTCGGCGCCAGCCGCACCG
>QGUP01000078.1 GCA_003242505.1 Bacillota bacterium | reverse complement strand
TTTTTTTTTTAAAGAAAAAACCGGCTTCCGGTTTCTGTTCCGTCTCGTGGGCTCCGAGATTTGTATAAGGGACCGGTGCTGACGGAACTGGCAGGGGTACTGGCCGAGCGGCGGCGGCAGCCCGACCCCGACTCCTACACCTGCCGGCTGCTGGCCCGGTGGCCCGACGGCCCCCTTAAGAAGGTGGCGGAGGAGGCCGGCGAGGTGCTCCTGGCGGCAAAGGCGGGGGACCGGGCGGCGGTGGTCTGGGAGGTGGCGGACCTCTGGTTCCATACCCTGGTGGTGCTCACCGCCATGGGGATCTCCCTGGACGAGGTGGCCGCTGAACTTGCCCGCCGCCGGGGCCGGCGGACGGCCGCGAGCCCGGCCACTAGCTCTCCGGAGGAGACCAATTGAATTAATAAGGAAAGGAGGGAACCCGGTGCCGATCCCCGCCCGACCGGAAGTGGCCGCGATCCCGCCCTACGTCCCCGGCCTCTCCCCCGGGGAAGTGATGCGGGAGCTGGGGATCGCCGATGTGGTGAAGCTGGCCTCCAACGAAAACCCCCTGGGCCCCTCGCCCCTGGCGGTGGCCGCGGCGGCCCGGGCCGCGGCCCAGGGGCACCTCTACCCGGAAGGCACCGCTCCCTCCCTCCGCCGGGCCCTGGCCGCCGCCTGGGGGCTGGAGCCGGACTGGTTCATCGTCGGCAACGGCTCCGACGAGGTCTTCCGGCTCCTGGCGGAGGCCTACCTGCGGCCGGGGGACCGGGTGGTGGTGCCGACCCCGGGGTTTGCCGCCTACACCATCGTCGCCCGGCTGATGGGGGCGGCGGTGGAGCCGGTGCCCCTGGACCCTGCCGGCGCCATGGACCTGGCGGCCATGGCCGCGGTGGCCGCGGGGACCGGGGACCGGCCGCCGGCCCGGCTGGTCTTCCTCACCCGGCCCAACAACCCCACCGGCGGGGTCTTTTCCGCTGAGGCCTTCGCCCGGTTCCTGGCCGCGGTGCCCCCGGAGACCCTGGTGGTCCTCGATGAAGCCTACCGGGAGTACGACAGCACCCCCTTCGACACCCGGGGGTTCGTCCTGGCCCATCCCCACCTGGTGGTCACCCGGACCTTTTCCAAGGTCTACGGCCTGGCGGGGTTCCGGGTGGGGTACGGGGTAGGCCGGCCGGAGGTGCTGGCGCCGCTGTTCGCCATCCGGGACCCCTTCAGCGTCAGCCTCATCGCCCAGGCCGCCGCGGAGGCGGCCCTGGCCGATGCCGAGCACCTGCGCCGGTCCGTGGCCCTCGCCCGGGAGGGGCGGGAGTTCCTCTACGGCCTCTGCCGGGAACTGGGGCTCCGGCACTGGCCCTCGGAGGCGAACTTCGTGCTCATCGACCTCGGCCGGCCGGCGGCGCCGGTCCACGAGGCTCTCCTGCGCCGGGGGGTCATCGTTCGGCCGGCCGCCTCCTTCGGCCTGCCCACCTGCATCCGGGTGACGGTGGGGACGCCGGAGCAGAATCAGCGGTTTGCCGCGGCCCTCCGGGCGGTCCTGGGATGAAGGCCGAATAGCCCGTCCCCCCGCCGGGGTACGTTAACCCGTAACAGGCCGGACCAGACGGCAGGGGGGCGGAGGGTGCGGAGACGACTCTGGCTGCTGGCGGGGATCCTCCTGACCCTGGCCGGCTGCATGGGTTCCGGAGGGGCACAGCAGCCCCAGGGGCAGGGGCCGCCGTCGGTCGATCGGGAGCACGTGAAGCAGGCCGTCACCGCGGCGCTCCACGAAGAGGACATGAAGGACTTCCTGCGCCGGGAGCTAAGGGACGTGACGGCCACGGTGCTCCTGGAGCAGGCCCTGCGCACCGATGACGGCAGGAGCGCGCTGAGCGAAGCCGTCCGGCGGCACCTGGAGTCCGCCATCGGCAAGGAACAGCTGGAAGAGGCCGTCCTGCTCCTCACCGAGAAGCCGGAGGTCCAGCAGGCCCTGCGGGAGGCGATACGGGAAACCCTCCTGGAGGTCCTGGCCCGGGGCGTCGGGGGCGGTGAGCAGGGCGGCCAGCGGAGCGGCGGAGGCGGCGGCAACGGAGGCGGTGGCGGCAGCGGAAGCGGCGGAGGGGGAGGTGGCTCCTGACCCCCTCCGCTCGCTGTTTGGGTCGGCCCCCCCTGGCTCTCCCCTGGGCGAGCTCTCCTGTGGGCTTTCCCTCCCTTTCGGCCGGCTAGCCCTCCTGGAAGCCGGTGGGGTGGGCCGCCGACGGCGGCAGGATCCCGGCCCTGGGCAGGAGCCCCTCCTCCTGGAGGGCCTGGTCCAGGGCCGGGTGATCCCGGGGGTCGACGATCAGGTCGCAGGGGGTGAGGGCGCCCCGGATGTAGGGTCCGGTGCGCCGGCTCGCCCGGATCCGGGCCGCCAGCACCGGGTCGGCACACCGCAGGAGGCAGAGTTGCTGAAAGTAGACCTGGCCGTAGGACCGGGCCCAGGCCTCGAGGTCAAAGGCCAGGTTCTGGGGGAGGCCGGTGGCGCTGTGCTCGGTCAGGAACGCGACCAGGCCGGGGCCGGTCTCCCCCGCCCGGAGGGCCCGGTAGACGCTCTCCCGGCTCAGGCGGTAGACCAGGGCCGGGCCCCGCCGGACCCGGTCCGCGGCACTCTCCAGCCGCCAGAGGACCGGGACCGGCACCGGCCGGGGCGCCACGATCTCCCCGCTGGGCTGGAGGATGAACCGGTACCGGGCCCCCTGGCCCCCGGCCGGTTCCTCGGGGGCCTCCGCCTCCGGGGCCAGGAGCCGATCCCCCGCCGGGCTAAGGTCCGCGGCCAGGAGCGGCTCCCCTGTCGGGGCCAGACCCGGCCCCAGAAGCCCCTCCCCCACCGGGGTCAGGCGGCAGAGGAGTTCGCCGCCGGCGGTGTGGGCGGCGGCCATCAGCCCCAGGGGGGCCAGGCCGTCCTCCAGGTAGTGGGTGAGGCGGGTGAGCAGCCCCGGCCGCTGGCCCGGGCGGACCACCGCCGCCAGTTCCCCGGCGGCGGCGGAGAGCCTCACCCACCGGGGCGCCACTGCCCGGACCAGATCCAGAAAGGCCTGCAGTTCCGGCTGAGGGCAGCGGCCGGCCCAGAACCGGTAGAGTCCCGCCCGCATCTCCGCCTCCGGCAGCCGGAGCCACCGCTCCAGTTCCGGCCCGGGGTGGAGGGCGCCCCCCTGCCGCCGCAGGAGCCCCTCGGCCAGAGCGAAGTCCAGCAGCAGCCCCAGGTCCGGCGGGCCTGTACCGGGAGACGAACCGGTGCCCGCGGACGGGCCGGTGCCTCCGGCCTCCCACAGGGCCTGGAGGTGCCGCCGGTGCAGGGTTCCCTGCTGGGTGAGGGGTAGCGGCCCCCGGCGCAGGTAGGCCAGCAGCCGCACGAGTTCCTCCAGGAGGTCTGCCCCGGCGGCGGGATCGGCCGGCGGGCCGGAAGCGGTCACCCGCCGGACCATCTCCGCCCGCAGGGCGGCTTCCACCCCGGGACGCACCTCCCCGGGGATGAGGTAGACCTCCCGGTAGCCGGACTTCCAGGTGCTGATGAGACCCTTGTCCGCGAGCCGGGCCAGGGCCCGGGCGGCACTGGGCCGCCGCCGGCCCCCCAGGGTGCCGGCCAGTTCCTGGCAGAGTTCCACGGTGATGCCGGTGCGGCCGCCTCCCCAGTAGACCACCTTCAGGGCCTCCCACTCCTCCGGGGAGAGCTGGCTGAGGCTCCGGGTCACATGGTCCGGGTCACTGAGGTGTCGGAGGAGCCGCTCCACGAGCTCCCGCCGGTCCGGCCCCGCCGGGAGGCCATGGGCTCGGGCCATCCGCACCAGCTGGTCATCGGGCGCGCCGGCAAGGGCCCTGGCCAGGTCCACGGCTTCACCCCTCCCCGCTGCGCTCCGCGCTGACGATGCGGGTGACGCTGCTCTCCCCGCCGACGATGCGGGCGACGCTGCTCTCCCTGCTGACGATGCGGATGGCCTCGGGCGCCGCCGCGGGCCCCAGCTCTTCGGCCCGGAGGATCCGGTACCGGTAGCCCTGCTCCGTGAGGAAGGTCTGCCGGTTCCGGGCGAATCCCTCCTCCCGGGTCTCGCCGGTGACCAGGGAGTAGAAGTGGGCCTCCCGGCCGTCGGCCTTGGGCCGGAGGATCCGGCCGAGGCGCTGGGCCTCCTCCTGCCGGCTGCCGAAGGCGCCGGAGACCTGGATCAGCAGGCTGGCGTCCGGAAGGTCCACCGCGAAGTTGGCCACCTTGGAGACCACCAGCACCCGCTCGGCCCCGGTCCGGAACCGGGCGTAGAGGGCCTCCCGCTCGCGGCTCGGGGTCTGGCCGGTGATGAGGGGCGCCCCCAGCCGCCGGCTGATGGCCTGAAGCTGGCCCAGGTACTGGCCGATGACCAGGGCCGGCTCTCCGGGGTGCAGGGCCAGGATCCGCTCCACCAGCGGCAGCTTGGCGGGGTTCTCCGCGGCCAGGCGGCAGCGGCTCCGCTCGTCGGCCAGGGCGTAGGCCAGACGCTCGGCCTCCGGCAGGGGAACCCGGACCTCCCAGCAGGTGGCCCGGGCGATGTGCCCCTGCCGCTCCAGGGAGCGCCAGGGGAGTTCGTATCGCTTCGGGCCGATGAGGCTGAAGACGTCTTCCTCCCGGCCGTCCTCCCGGACCAGGGTGGCCGTGAGCCCCAGCCGCCGCCGGGCCTGGATCTCCGCGGTCACCCGGAAGACCGGCGCCGGCAGCAGGTGGACCTCGTCGTAGACCACCAGCCCCCAGTCCATCCGGTTGAAGAGGGCGAGGTGCGGGAACCGGTCCCGGCCTGGCTCCCGGCGGGCCAACAGCTGGTAGGTGGTGACGGTGACCGGCCGGACCTCCTTCATCTCCCCGGTGTACTCCCCGACCAGGTCCGGGGCGAGGTCCGTCTTGTCCCGGATCTCCCGGATGAACTGCCGCACCGCGGTGACGTTGGAGGTGAGGATCAGGGTCTGGGCCCCCACCGCGGCCATGGCCGCCAGGGCGACCACGGTCTTTCCGGCCCCGCAGGGGAGCACCACCACCCCGGAGCCGCCGGTGGTCCGCCCCTCCTGGTAGAACCGGGCCACCGCCGCCTCCTGGTAGGGGCGGAGCCGCAGGGGCTCTCCCGCCAGGGTCCGCTCCCGGAGGGCCACCCGGAGGGGCGCGCCCTCCACGTACCCCGCCAGGTCCTCTACCGGGTACCCCAGCCGGGTCATGGCCATCTTCAGGTGGCCCCGGCGGTCCGGGTGGACCGCCAGACCCCCCTCGCCCCGGTCGGCGAGGACGTAGGGCCGGGTCAGCCGGTGCCGGGCCACCTCCTCCAGGAGGGCCCGGCTCTCGGAGACCAGCCGCAGTTCGCCCTCGGCCCGGACCAGTTTCACCCGGCCGTAGCGGCCCATCCGGTCGAAGACCTCGGCCCGGAGGCTGGCCGGCAGGGGGTAGCGGCTGAACCGCCCGAGGGCGGCCAGGACCTCCTCCGGGGTGAGGCCGGCGGCCGCGGCGTTCCAGAGGGTGAGGGGGGTCATCCGGTAGGTGTGGACGTGCTCCGGGGCCCGGACCAGTTCCGCAAATCCGGCCAGGGCTTCCCGGGCCGCCTCGGCCATGGGGTGTTCGGCCTCCAGGAGCAGTTCGTGGTTGCTCTGGACGATGAGCGGGCGTCCGGTCTCTGACGGCATGGCACCAGCCCTCTTCCCAAGCCCCGCCGGCCTCCGGGCCGCAGCCCGGCCGGCGCCACTGGAACCCGGCCCTGACTGGCACCGCAGGAGCCCGGCCCTGGCCGGCACCGCAGGAGCCCGGCGGTGGCTGCCGAATTCGACAGTGTCCCCATGACATTAGCCTTTCCCCAACGGGAGGTGAACATGGTGGGCAGGGGGATGCGCCGGCTGGACCACCTGCTGCCGGGGCTTCTGGTGGTGCTGGCCCTGGCCCTGGCGGCGGGCCCCCTGTCCGCAGGGGCGGGCCGGGTGGGGCTGGGGCTGCTCTACGGCCTCGCCATGGCCACCGGTGTCCAGGGGAGCCTCCTGCTGCCCCAGAGCGGCGGCCGGGTCTCCATCGCCGGGGGGCTTCTCGTTGCAGTCCTGGCCCTCCACGGCCCCGTCACCGCGGCCATCGCGGTGGCCGTCGCGGTCGGCTTCCTGGCCCTGGTCCGGGAGCGGGCCGACCTCGTCGCCGTCCTGGCGGTCCGGGTTGCCGCCTTCGGGGGGGCCTTCCTTTTCCGCCTCCTGGCCCTGGCCGCCGGGGCGGGCCTCGCCCCGGCCCAGGGGGAGGCGATGGCCGTGGTGGCCAGCGCCGTGGGCACCTGGCTGGGCGGCCGGGCCCTGGACGCCGTCATCCTGGCCCGCAGCCGGTCCGAAGGGTTCTGGCGGGTCTACGCCGACATCCTTGGGGAGAGCCTGTGGGCCGTCGCCTACTACCTGACCGGCGCCGGCCTGGTCTTCCTGGCCCTGCCCGCGGCCGAGCCCGCGGTGGTGGCGGCCCTTGCCCTTGCCCAGCGGTGGCTGGGCCAACTTCTCAACCGGGTCTTCCAGGACCGGGCGGTGGACGAGCTGATCCAGCGGATCGGCCTCAGCCGCCAGGCGTACCCCGGCCGGCAGGAGCGGGTGCTCCATTACGCCTACGGCATCGGCAGCGCCCTCGGCCTGCCGGAGGAGGAACTCCGGCTTCTGGGCTACGCCGCGGTGCTCCAGGATGCGGCCCTGCCGCCGTCCCAGCCGGCGGTCGACCTGGACCCGGAGCCGCCGGGCCCCGCCCTCCGGGGGGAACTCGCCCGCCGGGCGGCGGCGGTGGCCGCCCTGGTGGCCCGGACCGGCTCCCTGGCCCCCGTCGCCCGGATCCTCCGGTACCGGTACGCCTGGTGGGACGGCAGCGGGGTGCCTCCGGTCCGGGGCGATGCCATTCCCCTGGCGGCCCGGGTCCTGGCCGCGGCCAACGGCCTGGCCTGGCTCCTCACCCCGCCCCCGGAGTCGGCGGATCCCCTGGCGGCCAGCCGGCAGCCCCTGCCGGACCCCGAGGCCCAGGTCGAGGCGGCCCGGCAGTGGCTTGAGCACCAGGCCTGGCGCCGGCTTGACCCGGAGGTGGTCCGGGCGGCCCAGGAGGTGCTCCGGGCCGACGATGCCGCCCAGCGGGGGAGCCGGGAGCGGGTGGTCCGGATCCTCCAGCAACTCCGGTCGCCGGGGGACGGGCCGGGGCCCGGGTGGATGCCCGGGCCCCTCGGCCGGCTCCTCTGGCCCCTCCGGCGTCGTCTCACCTGGCTCGACCGGCTCTCCCCGGAGGTCCTGGCGGTGGCGGAACTGGGTCAGCTCCTGGGCACCACCACCGACCCGGCCACCGCGGCGGAGCAGGTGGCCGACGCAGTGGCGGCCCTCACCGGCGGTTGCGTCTTCCTTGCCCTCCGGGACCCGGATGGGGGGGCTCTCGCCGTCCGGGCCGCCCGGGGGTTCCGGCGGCTGAACCTGCTGGGGACCCGGCTGCCTCTCCACGGCGGCCCCGTCACCCGGGTGCTTCTCAGCCAGCACCCCCTGCTGGTCCCGGACCTGGCCGCCAATCCGCCGGGTCCCCTGGCCCGGGCCATCGCCCTGGCGGAGGGGGTGCGGGCCGGGGGGTACTTCCCCCTGGTGGCCCGGGGCCGGACGGTGGGCCTGCTCTTTGTCGGCCAGCGGAGCGGCGACGGCTTTACCCCCCGGCAGGTCAGCCTCCTGGAACTGGTCGCCGGACAGGCGGCCCTGGCGGTGGACAACGGGCTCCTGCTGGCCGAGGCCCGGGAGCGGATGCTGCGGGTCGACGAGATGCGCCGCTTCCTGGGGACCCTCATCGAGCAGCTTCCCACCGGGGTGGTGGCCGTGGACACCGAGGGGCGAATCACCCTCATCAACCAGACGGCCCGGGAGATGCTCCTGGCCGCGGGCTACCCGGCCCTGGGGGTCGGCGGCGCCTTCCCCGATCTCGAGTCTGTCTGGTGCCTCCGGAGGGCCCCGGACGGCGAGCGGGTCGGCGG
>QGUP01000508.1 GCA_003242505.1 Bacillota bacterium | reverse complement strand
GCCCAGCATGCGGCCGAAAGACGCAGCGGGTCTACGACCGGCCCAAACAGTGGCGGAAGAAGCTGCACACCTGGCTGAACGGGATTCCTGTTTACGTGTGGGTGCGGCCCCGGCGCTTCCAGTGCCCTCTGCCATGTCCGGTGGTTCCTGGCAGACATGGATACTTCGTCACGAGAATTTACAATTCCTCCCTGTTCCCACGGCCCCGACCGTGCCCCTGCCGTCCCGGGGTACGCGGATGGCGAAGGAACAAACAATTGCTATCGAAATTGATCGTCATTCCCGAACGGTCCGGACGCCTGCTGCATCTACATCAAGGAAAGCACCACGACCAGGAGGTGTGCCGGTGGACGGAGTGTGGGTAGCGGTGGTCACCCCGCTGATCCTCCTGCTGGTCCTGTTCCTGGCTCTGGCCAGGGTCGCCAGCTGGTACAAGCGGGTGCCGCCCAACAAGTTCATGATCGTCTTCGGCAAGGGGCAGCGCGGCACGGGCGGCGGGGAGATCGTCACCAGCGGCGGCCGGATCGTCTGGCCGATCATCAACGAAGCCGCCTTCATGGAGTTCAAGCTCTACAACCTGCCGGTGCGGGTGGAGCGGGTGCCCACCAAGAACCTGGTGCCCCTCACCGTCGACGCGGTGGTCCAGGTCCGGATCAAGAACGAGGAGTCCGCCATGCGGGCGGCGGCCAACCTCTTCCTGGGCCGGGAGGACGAGATCGCCGGTACGGTCCAGCAGGTCCTGGAGGGTAAGCTCCGGGAGATCCTGGCCACCATGGACGTGGAGGAGGTCAACCAGAACCGGGAACTCTTCGCCAGCCAGGTCCAGGAGGTCGCGGTCCAGGCCCTGGCTCCCATGGGGCTGGGGATCGTCAACTTCTCCATCCGGGAGATCATCGACCACGACCACTACCTGGAGAACCTCGCCGCCCGCCGGGTGGCGGAGGTGAACCGGGACGCGCAGATCGCCCAGGCGGAGGCGGCCAAGGAAGCGGCGGTGAGGTCCGCCCAGGCCCAGCAGGAGGCGGAGGTCGCCAAGGCCCTGGCCGAGGCCCGGATCGCCGAAGCCCAGAAGGAACGGGACATCAAGGCCGCGGCCTTCAAGCGGGAGACGGAGGTCGCCCGGGCCGAGGCGGAGATCGCCTACGCCCAGCGGCAGGCGGTGCTGGAGCAGGACCTGGCCCGGGAGAAGAAGAAGGTCGAGCTGGTCGAGACCGAGGCGGACATCCAGATCGCCGCTCGGCGGGTGGAGGCCCAGGAGCGGCTCCTGGAAGCGGAGGTACGCAAGCCCGCGGAGGCCCGGCGGTACCAGACGGAGCAGGAGGCCGAGGCGGCCAAGTACGCCACCATCGCCCGGGCCCAGGCGGAGAAGGAGCAGGAGATCGCCCGGGCCGAGGCCCAGGCCATCGCGATGGAGCGGAAGGGAAAGGCCGAAGCCGAGGCCCTCCGGGCGACGCAGCTCGCCGAGGCGGAGGTCCAGAAGGCCAGGATGCTGGCGGAGGCCGAGGGCATCCGGGCCAAGCTTCTGGCCGAGGCGGAAGGGATCCGGGCCAAGGGCCTCGCGGAGGCCGAAGCCCTGCGGATGGCAGGCCTGGCGAAGGCCGAGGCCCTGGAGAAGGAGGCCGAGGCCCTGGCCAAGATGAACGAGGCGGGCAAGCTGCAGATGGTGGTGAACGTCCTGCCCGAGGTGGCCCGGGCCCTGGCGGAGCCCCTCTCCCGGGTGGAGCGGATCGTGCTCATCAGCGGCGGAGGGGACGGCAAGGGGGGCGTGGGCATCGGCGCCCTCTTCGGCGAGGTGGCCCGGATGCTCCCCCAGATCCAGGAGACCCTCAAGGCCACCACCGGCGTGGACCTCCTGGGGACCCTGGAGCAGCGGCTGCAGGTGGTGCGGGAAGGGCCGGCGCTGGCGGACGGCAGCACTCCGGCGCTGGCAGGGGACGGCGGCCCGGCGGAGGGCAGCGCCCAGAAGCCGGCGGGAGGCGGCGGCCCAGAGCACGGGGATGGCGATGCTGCGGCCCGGGCGAAGGGCAGCGCCCTGGCACCGGTGGAAACCCCGGCCCGGGAGGAGGCGTGACCCGTGACCCCGGCCCTCTGGGTCTACATCCCCGCCATGGTCCTGGGCCTGGGGTGGCTGCTGC
>QGUP01000507.1 GCA_003242505.1 Bacillota bacterium | reverse complement strand
GGGGGGAGGTGCGGCCGGTGGGCGGGGTGCCCGCCAAGCTGGAGGCGGCCCGGCAGGCCGGGGCCCGGCGGGTGCTGGTCCCCCGGGGGAACTGGCAGGAGTCCTTCCGCCGGCTGGAGGGGCTGGAGGTGGTGCCGGTGGAGCGGCTGGAGGAGGCCCTCGCCCTGGCCCTGCTGCCTCCGGCGGGCCGGCAGGAAGGGGCCCGGCGGGAGGCGGCCGTCGCCCCCCTCCCCCGGCAGCAGGCGACCCGGCAGGGGGCGGCTCCCGCCTCGGCTTCCCCGGCCGCGGCCCCCTGGCCCGGCCGACCGCCCCAGGGCGCCCGGGGAGCCAGGGGATCCAGCCCGTACCCAGATCTGGGTTAGACTGCCACCCTAGCCCGTACGGCTTCCCTCCCGGTTGTGGTAAAATGAGAGGGTAGCCTGCTGCCTCAGACAGGCTGGGGAGGTGAGGTCAGGGTGACGAAGGAGCGAAGGGGTACAGTCGCGGAGCTGCCGCTGCTGCCCCTCCGGGGTCAGGTCGTCTTTCCCGAGCTGATTGTGCCCCTTCAGGTCGGCCGGGAGAAGAGCCTCCGGGCTCTCAACACCGCCATCGCCGGGGACCGGCGGATGGTCCTGGCGATGCAGAAGGAGACCACCGCGGACAATCCCGGCCCCGACGAGATCTACGACATCGGCACCCTGGTCGAGATCAAGCAGGTCGTCAAGGTGCCCGACGGCACCATGAAGGTGGTTTTCCGGGGGCTGAGCCGCTGCCGCATCCTGCGGTACACCGCGGAGGAGCCCCATTTCCAGGTCGAGGTCGAAGAGCTGCCCGAGGTGGAGGAGCGCACCACCGAGGTCGAGGCCCTGATGCGGGCGGTGGTGAGCCAGTTTGAGGACTGGGTGAAGCGGTCGAAGAAGGCGCCGCCGGAGGTCCTGGCCACGGTGGTGACCATCGACCGGCCCGGGCGCCTGGCGGACACCATCGCCGCCAACATGCCCGGGCTGCGGATAGAGGACAAGCAGGCGGTGCTGGAGGCCGTCAGCGTCGCCGAGCGGCTCACCCGGGTCTCGGAGCTGCTGGCCCGGGAGATCGAACTCCTGGACATCGAGAGCCGCATCCAGTCCCGGGTGCGGAAGCAGATGGAGCGGACCCAGAAGGAGTATTATCTGCGGGAGCAGCTGAAGGCCATCCAGAAGGAGCTCGGGGAGCGGGACGACCGGGCCACCGAGGCCGAGGAGTTCCGGAAGAAGATCGAGGCCCTGGGGCTGCCGCCGGAGATCCACGAGAAGGCCATGCGGGAAGTCGACCGGCTGGAGAAGATGCCCCCCATGGCCGCAGAGGCGGTGGTGGTCCGGAACTACCTCGAGTGGATCACCTCCCTCCCGTGGAACGTCCAGACCGAGGACCAGATGGACCTCGACCGGGCCCAGGCGATCCTCGACGAGGACCACTACGGCCTGGAGAAGGTCAAGGAGCGGATCCTCGAGTACCTGGCGATCCTGAAGCTGAAGGGCAAGGTCCGGGGGCCGATCCTCTGCCTGGTGGGCCCCCCCGGGGTGGGGAAGACCTCCCTCGCCCGGTCCGTCGCCCGGGCCCTGGGCCGGAAGTTCGTCCGGATTTCCCTCGGCGGGGTCCGGGACGAGGCGGAGATCCGGGGGCACCGGCGGACCTACGTGGGCGCGCTGCCGGGCCGGATCATCCAGGGGATGCGCAACGCCGGCTCGAAGAACCCGGTCTTCCTGCTGGACGAGATCGACAAGATGTCCTCGGATTTCCGGGGGGACCCGGCCGCCGCCCTCCTGGAGGTCCTGGACCCGGAGCAGAACCACGCCTTCAGCGACCACTATATCGAGGTGCCCTTTGACCTCAGCCACGTGATGTTCATCACCACCGCCAACGTGATGTGGAACATCCCCCGGCCGCTCCTGGACCGGATGGAGGTCATCCACATCTCCGGGTACACCGAGGACGAGAAGGTGGAGATCGCCCGGCGGCACCTCCTGCCCAAGCAGCGGCAGGAGCACGGGCTGCAGCCCCACCATATCGAGGTCTCCGAGAACGCCCTCCGGCGGATCATCCGGGAGTACACCCGGGAGGCCGGGGTGCGGAACCTGGAGCGGAAACTGGCGGAACTCTGCCGGAAGGTGGCCCGGCG
>QGUP01000077.1 GCA_003242505.1 Bacillota bacterium | reverse complement strand
AGCTGGGGCGGCCGGTGCTGCAGGTGGCCCTCAACTGGGTGCTGGCCCACCCGGCGGTCTCCACGGCTATCGTCGGGACCTCCAGCCTCGAGCAGTTCCAGGAGGCCCTGGGCGCCCTGGAGTGGTCCCTGAGCGCGGAAGAGGCCGCCGCCCTGGCCGAACGGGCCGAGGCCGCGGCCGCCGCTGCCCAGGATGGCCCCGGGGGAATTACGGCTCCGGGGGCTGCGGGCTGAACTCCCGCATCGCGGCGAAGACCTGCTGGTCCAGCTTCTCCGCCTGGGCCGGGTCGTAGGTGACCTCCCACTCCGGCACCTGGGTGAGCCGGGCTCCCCAGAACATGGAGGAGTAGACCTGCAGGTCCGTCACCTCGATCAGGGCGAGCCGCAAGGGCACCCCCGGGGTGGGATCCGCCAGGATCCGGGCCTGGCCGTAGACGGTCCAGGCCCCCTCGGCCCCCAGGATGACCAGGGCGACCCGGGGGTCGGCCTTCAGGTTCTGGACCCAGCGGGTGCGGGAGTCGCCCATCATCCGGATGGTGCGGGGGTCCCGGGCCAGGACCCAGGAGATGACGTTGCAGGTCACCCCCGGCCCCTCGGGGCTGTGGGTGGTGACGACGGTGATCCGGGGCCGCTGCATGAACTCGAACAGCGGCTGCGGCAGTTCGGAAGTCGGAGCCGTTGCCATGGATTTCAACCTCCTTTTCCTTCGTATATCCATTTCCGCCGGATGGCCCAGCTTTCCCTGCCGCCGGGGTCCGACCCCGCCGGAGCCCAGGGGCCGCAGACGCTCGGGAGGCGAGGACCGGTGCGGATTCAGCTTGAGGTCTACCTGGAATTCCGGGGCCAGCGGGTGTGGAAGGGGGAGGAGGAGGTCCCTCCGGGGATCACCCCGGCGGGGCTCCTCGCTCACCTGGGGCTTGACGGCCGTCCGGACCTGGCGGTGATTGTGGACGGCCGGTACTGGCCGGAGACCGACCCCATCCCGGAGGGGGCGGAGGTAGCGGTGCTCCGGCGGAGTGAGGGGGGCGGCCGGTAGCCCGGGTGTCGAGCCGTTCCAGTGTGGAATGTCAATTGTCCGGTGTGCACGGTGAATGGTATACTAGAGGCTGCGGAGCCTGTTCCGCTGGCGGATCCACGCCGCCGGCGGCTGCGCGCCCCCGGAGGGAGGTGAAGTCGCCATGGCCGTCAAGATTATTGATACCTGCATCAACTGCGGGGCCTGTGAGCCCGAGTGCCCCAACGAGGCCATCAGCCCCGGTGACTCCATCTATGTGATTGACCCCGAGAAGTGCACCGAGTGCTATGGCTTCTACGGCGAGAGCCAGTGCATGTCCGTCTGCCCGGTGGAGGCGATTGTGCCCGACGAGGACCATCCCGACACCGTGGAGACCCTGCTGGCCAAGTTCCGCAAGCTCCATCCCGATCTGGAGCCCAAGAACACCGACAGCTGGAAGAAGCCCGGGACCTAGGGCTACAGAAGCGCCGGGAATGGCGCCAAATCACGGTCACGCATTGCGCAGGGCGGTTGGACAACCGCCCTGTTTTTTTGCGCGTCCGGCATGGGGGCCTCCGCCTGCGCAGGGTGCCCGCCATGGCGGAGTTTCCGCCTGTGCAGGGTGCCCGCCATGGCGGGACCTCCGCCTGGGCAGAGGGAGAAACGGGGTCCCGGAGAGGGAATTCATGGCGACGGCGGCGAAGTCCATCCAGGAAAAGAGGTCCGCCGCGCAGGAAAGCCAGCCTCAGCAGGGGAGAAAGCCGACGGACAGGGCACGCGAGGTGGACGGCGATGAAGCGGATGGATCGGGTGCTGGAATATGTCCGGCAGGTCACCCGGGACGGTGCCGGGGGCGTCACCGCCGCCGAGGTGGCCGCTGCCCTGGGCCTGGCCCGATCGAACGCCAGCGCGGACCTGAATGCCCTCTGGAAGCAAGGGCGGCTGGAGAAGCTTTGCGGCCGCCCGGTGCGGTACCGCCTGCCGCCCAGGGCAGAGGAGGGGACTGCAGCCACCGCAGCCCCCTGCCAGTTGCCGCCTCCGCCCGAGGATCCCTTCCAGGAGATGATCGGCTGGAACGAAAGCCTTGCGACAGCGGTGAAGCAGGCCAAGGCGGCCGTGCTGTATCCGGGCGGTGGTCTTCACACCCTCCTGTGTGGGCCCACCGGCGTGGGCAAGTCGATGCTGGCGGAGCTGATGTTCCGGTTCGGCCTCCGTTCCGGGGTCTTCCGGCCCGATGCCCGCCTCATGACCTTCAATTGCGCCGACTACGCGAGCAACCCGCAGCTCTTGATGGCCCAGCTCTTCGGGGTGGCCAGGGGCGCGTACACCGGCGCCGTGCAGGACCAGGTCGGGCTGGTGGAACTGGCAGACGGCGGGATGCTCTTCCTGGACGAGGTCCATCGGCTCCCCCCGGAAGGGCAGCAGATGCTCTTCCGACTGATCGACAAGGGGCGGTTCCGCCGGCTGGGGGAGACCAAGGTCGAGCGCACGTCCAAAGTGCTGATCGTCTGTGCCACCACCGAGCGGGCCGACTCGGTCCTTCTCCGCACTTTCAAACGGCGGATCCCCATGGTGATTCACCTGCCGCCCCTCGCCGAACGAACCCTCGGCGAGCGCCTGAAGTTCTTGAAACGGGCGTTCCGGGCCGAGGCGCGGAAGATGAACGTGCCCCTCGTGGTCCTGCGCAGCGCTCTCGAATACCTGCTCCTCTACGATTGCCCGGGGAACGTCGGGCAACTGATCAGCGACGTCCAGCTTTCCTGCGCCTATGCCTTCCTGCGGTACCTCAGCGACCATCGGGTCCCGGTGACCATCGGCCCGGACGTTCTGCCCGACCATGTGCGGCGCCAGGTCGTGGGGATCCGGCAGCGCCGCCGGGAACTGGAGGAGTTGCTGGAACCGTACCCCGACGGGATGGTGGTGCAACTGTCGGATGTCGATGCTCCTGATGAGACGGACTCCCACCTGTTCAACATCTATGAGGTCATGGAACGGGAGACCCGGAGGCTCCAGGGCCGGGCCCTGAGCGACGCGGCGATTCAACGGCACCTGGCCGCAACGGTGGAAGCCCACTTCCGCCATTTCCTCAACACCGTGCAGCGCCGTTACCAGGCAGGCCGGCAATAGTTGACCGCCCTCGTGGACGTCCGGGTCCTGGAGGCGGTCGAGCAAGCCGTGGCCTACGCCGAGAGCCATCTCCGGCGGGTCATGCCCCGGCAGATCGTCCTGGGCCTGGCCCTTCACGTCCAGGCGGCCCTCGACCGGCTGCGCCTCGGCATGACGGTCACCTACCCGCCCCTCGAGAACATCCGGGCGAAGCACCCGCTGGAGTTTGAAGCGGCGGTCACCATGGTGCAGATCCTTTCCCAGCAGCTGCAGGTGTCCATGCCCGAGGGCGAGGTGGCCTACACCGCCCTGCTCCTCGCCGCCGCGGACGATGCCGGCGCCGGCGGCCGCATCGGCATCGCCGTCGCCTGTCACGGCCACGGGATCGCCAGCGGCATGGTCGAGGTGGCGCAGCACGTCGTCGGCGGCGGGGAGGTGCTGGGCCTCGATATGCCCCTGGACGGGAACCCCGAGGACGTGGTGCAACAACTGGCAGCCTGGGTGAAACAGCACTCATTCGCTGGTCTGTTGTTGCTGGTGGATATGGGCTCTCTGGCGTTCATCGCCGATCGGCTGCACCATGCCACGGGGATTCCGGTCCGCCTGGTGCCGATGGCCAGCACGATCCTTCTGATTGAAGCGATGCAGAAGGCGCAGATTCCGGGGATGACCCTGGAGCAGGTCTACGGCGCGGTGCGGGAAGCACAGCGGCGCCTTGCCGCCTCCCCCTGGAGCAGCGAGAACGGGACCCCCGTGATCCTCACCTGCTGCTTCACGGGACAGGGGAACGCCGAGTTGCTCAGGAAGGTGGTCCAGCGGGCCATGCGGCTCCGGGGGCTCTCGGTGGAGGTCGTGGCGGGCAGCATTCCTCCCGGGGGCGACTGGGAGCGGATGTTCGCCACGCTCCTCCAGGGCAAGCGGCCCCTGGCGGTGGTCGGCCCTGTCCATCCGCACCTTCCCGATGTTGCCTATTTCTCCACCCTGGAGGTGCTGACGCCGTCCGGTCAGGAGCGACTCGCCGCCCTGGTCGATGGAAATGCCCGCCACGTGGACCCGGAGATCCTGAACGAAAGCCACCTGCCTGCCGAAGAGCTTGCCCGGGCGCTGGCCGTAGCCCTGGAAAGCGACTTCCACCTGGTCAATCCCCACACCCTGATGCCCGAGGTTGTCCGCACCGTGGACGCCCTCGCCGAAGCGGCGGGCGTTCATCTCACCGCCGAGTTGCGGATCGGACTCGCCATGCATATCGCCTGCCTGGTGGAACGCCGGGCAGCCGAGCGGGGCCAGAGGGGGGTTCCGGAGGTGGAACCGGAACTCGACGGGGTGGCCCGGTGTCTGGCGCCCCTGTCGCACCGCTTTGCCGTCTCCTTCTTGCCGGCGGACCTCCACCGCATTCAGCACATCCTGCAGAGCGCCGGGGCTGCCGGGGAGCAGCGGCGGCTGAGTGTATCGCCAGTGTATTCTGCTGGCTTGTAGTGTATCGGGTGTATCGGCCCCGTCCCCGGGGGTTGCTTCGGTCGGCGATCAGCGGACCCGCCCACCTGTTGGCACGGAACGTGCTTCAGGTAGTGGGCGGGTCCGCTGACTTTTCTGAAGTCCACCGGGAGGCCACCGCCGGTCCCGCCGTGGCTGGCCTCGTCCGCATATGCCAGCAGTACCACCGGGCAGCAGCGCAAGGGAAGGAGACGTCGTCGGTGATCAGCGACGAGAAGCGCGAGGAAATCGTGATGACCATGATCGCCAACGCCGGGTCCGCCCGGGGCCACGCCTTTGGCGCCATCAAGGCCGCGCGGGAGGGGGACTTTGCCGGCGCGGAGGAGGCGCTCCGCCAGGCGACGGAGTCCCTCCGGAAGGTCCAGGAAGTCCATCGGAACCTCCTGCAGATGTACGCCCAGGGTGAGTTGCCCGGGATCGACTTGCTGCTCTGCCACGCCCAGGACCATTTCATGATGGCCTCTCTGGCCAGGGACCTGGCCGCGGAACTGGTGCACGTCTACCGGCAAATCAGGGAAGAGTGCAGGAGGGAATCGGCATGAAGATCCTGCTCGTCTGCGCTGGCGGCATGTCGACCAGCATCGTGATGAAAAAGCTCCAGAAGTACTCCGACGAGCACGGCCTGGGGCTGGAGCACATCGAGGCCCGGGGGCTGGACGACTACCAGGAGGTCTACCAGAAGTTTGACGTGATCCTGCTCGGCCCCCAGGTCTCCCACAAGAAGGCGGAGATTCAGAAGACGGTGGGCGACAAGCCCGTCGGGGTGATCGCTCCCGCAGACTACGCCCTTGCCAACGCCGAGAACATCTTCAAGCAGGTGAAGCAACTGCTCAACAAGTGACGCCTGCGGCCACGTTCTGCGCAAACCCCTCCTTCAGCACCAACCCCTCGCTCGGCACAAACGAAAGGAAGGAGTGACAGCGACATGGCGGCGGAAAGGTTGGCGACGGACAAGCTTCTGGAGACCCCGTTCATGAAGTCGCTGCAGCGGTTCGGCGAAGCCCTGGCCAACAACAAGGTCCTGTCCTCCCTTTCCAACTCGATGATGGGCATGATCGCCATCATCATGGTGGGCGCCATCTTCCAGATCCTCGCCACCATCCCGACCCTGTTCGGCTGGGCCACCAACGAGAGCCCCTACTACCAGCTCATGATGGGCCCCTACAACATGACCATGGGCCTCCTGTCCCTCGCGCTGGCCTTCTTCCTCGGGTACAACTACGCCAGGAGCCTGGGCCTGAAGCCGCTCATCAACGGCCTCAGCGCCATGATCCTCTTCCTGATGGTGGCGGCCCCGATCCGAACGGTGACCCTGCAGGACGGCACGACCCTGAGCGCGATCGACAGCTCGACCCTGGGCGGCGTCGGCATCTTTACCGCCATCGTGGTAGCGATTCTCTCGGTCCGCATCGCCCACTTCTGCGAGCAGCGGAACATCGCCATCCGGATGCCCGACGTGGTGCCCCCGTTCCTGGCGGAGACCTTTAACGGGCTGCTGCCCTTCCTCTTCAACGTGATCCTCTGGTATGGCCTGAGCACCGTGGTCGTCACCTATACGGACACCACTCTGCCCGTCCTCATCAACAACGTGCTGTCGAAGCCCATCGCTGCCCTCAACTCGGTGCCCGGGATGCTCGTCGCCGTCTTCCTGGCCTGCCTCATGTGGTTCTTCGGCATCCACGGCACCATTGTCGTCCTGTCCGCCCTGATGCCGATTGCGCTTCAGGCCATCACCGAAAACGCCGCGGCGGTCGCGGCCGGGCAGGAGCCCAAGTTCTACCCCGTGATGCTCTTCCTCACCCTGGCCTGCGCCGGCGGCACCGGAAACACCCTCTCCCTGGTGCTCATGGCGCTGCGCAGCAAGTCCGAACAGCTGCGGGCGGTCAGCCGGGCGGCCCTCATTCCCGGCATCTGCAACATCAACGAGCCGGTGACCTTCGGCTTCCCCATCATGTACAACCCCATCCTGGCCATCCCGTACATCCTCAACCCCATCCTTGTCGCCGCGGTGGTGTGGGTTGGCTACGCGATCGGCTTCTTCAAGCCTGCCTACATCCCGGTCATGGCCGTCCTGCCCCTGGGGGTCATGGAATTCCTCAGCACCCTGGCCTGGCAGAACCTCTTGATCCCCGTGGTGGGCCTCGTGGTCAGCGGCCTCTGCTACTACCCGTTCTTCAAGGTCTATGAGAAGCAGCTGGTCGAGCGGGAGGCGGCCGCGCGGGCGGAAGCCGCGGCGAGCGCGGACTAGGCTGCCAGGTCCAAGGCAGAGGGGAGGATGAACCCATGGCAAGCCCCTTCCCGGAAGGCTTCCTCTGGGGCGGCGCCATGGCTGCCAACCAGTGCGAGGGCGCGTGGGACGCGGACGGCAAGGGTCCCAGCACCGCCGACATGCTGACCGCGGGGGACCGCCAGACCCCCCGCCGATTCACCCGGGAGCTGGAGCCCGGGGCCTACTACCCCTCCCACGAGGCGGTTGACTTCTACCACCGGTACAAGGAGGACATCGCCCTCTTCGGCGAGATGGGGTTCAAGGTCCTCCGCCTGTCCATCGCCTGGACCCGCCTCTATCCCAACGGGGATGAGCTGGAGCCGAACCGGGCCGGCATCGAGCACTACCGCAGGGTCTTCGAGGAGTGCCACAAGCACGGAATTCAGCCCCTGGTCACCCTCTCCCACTACGAGATGCCCTACGGCCTGGTGAAGAAGTGGAACGGCTGGGCCGACCGGCGGACCATCGACTGCTTCGTGCGCTACGCCACCACCTGCTTCACCGAGTTCAAGGGCCTGGTGAAATACTGGCTGACCTTCAACGAGATCAACATGCTCACCCTGCCCTTCGGGGGCTACATCGCGGGCGGCATCATGCCGAAGTCCGACAGGCTGTTTGACCCCAGCCTCCAGGAGACCCCGGAGGAGGCCAGCCGGCGGTTCCAGGCCCTCCACCACCAGTTCGTGGCCAGCGCCAGGGCGGTCCAGATCGGCCACGCCATCGATCCGGCCAACCGGATCGGCTGCATGATTGCCGGGTTCACCGTCTACCCCCGGACCTGCGCGCCGGAAGACGTCCTGCTGGCCCAGCGGCTGATGCGGGAACTGAACTTCTTCTGCGGCGACGTGATGGTCCGGGGCGAGTACCCCTCCTTCGCCAGGCGGATGATGGAGGAGCGGGGCGCCTCCATCACCTGGGAGCCCGGGGATGCCGAGACCCTGAAGGCCGGCACGGTGGACTTCTACGGCCTCAGCTACTACAGTTCGAACTGCGTCAGCGCCGATCCGGAGCAGTACAGGAACGCCAGTCCCATGAACATGCTGATGGGCCTCCCCAACCCTTACCTCAAAACCACCGACTGGGGCTGGACCATCGACCCCCTGGGGCTGCGGTACTACCTGAACGAGGTCTACGG
>QGUP01000506.1 GCA_003242505.1 Bacillota bacterium | reverse complement strand
GGTTCGAGCCGGGCGCTGGGGTTCGGCCGGCCGGCAGTCCGTGGGTTCGAGCCGGGCGCCGGGGTTCGGCCGGCCCCGCCGTCCGAGGTCGCCGCCCCGGGCACTCGTGCCCCGGGGCGCACCGCCGGCGCCCGGTTAACATAAGGTAAGGCGGGGGTGTTACCATATTCTTCGGCGGTTTCGGCCCCTTCGGGAGTACCGGGGGCTTCACCCCTGCTGTATCCCCGTTCATCGGCGCCCAGGCCGGTGCGAACGACAACTTCATCTTCGGCGGCGGCGCCTCATACCCGGCGGCCAACGCGACCGTTTACCGGGTGTACGAGTTCGCGGTGCCGGTGACCACGGTGGCCACGGTACCCAGCGCCTTTCCCACCACCGCCGGTATCCCGGGCATCGGGGCCTATCCCGGGGGCTTCGGCTTCGGCATCTGACCGCCGGCACACCGGGCGGGCCGCCAGACGGCCGGCTGAAGGAACGGGCCGCCGGCCCACGCCCGGGCCCCCGGCCCGGGAACATCCCCCGTCAGAGGGAAAGGCGGCCGGCTCCCGCCAGGGAGCCGGCCGCCTGTATCGCCGGACTTACCCGACCCACGTCCGCAGGGCCTCCACTGCCCGCTCCAGCACCTCGTCCCGGCCGGCGGCCAGCCCGGCGATGGTCAGCGCCGCGGGGATGTCGGGCTGGATCCCGTACCCTACGAAGGGCGTGCCGTCCGGGAAGGTATCCCGTTTGGTGCAGACCAGGAACGCGCCGCCGCCGGGGAGGGGCACCGCCAGGGTCTGGCCCGTGGACCCGCAGGAGGGGCCGCCGACGATGGGCCCCCGCCGGCTCTCCCGGAACGCCACCAGGAAGTCCTCCGCCGCGCTCCCGGTGATAGGGCTGCTCAGCACGGCCACCGGGCCGGTGAAGGTGGGCAGGTCCCGCCGGGGCTCGATGACCGCGGGCTCCGCCACCAGCCAGCGCTGGGAGAAGCCGTAGGCCCGGTAGGTGGGGAGGTAGCACCGCATCCGGACCGCAGCGGCCCGGGTGGGCCGCTCGATCAGCCGGCCCAGGATCTGCCACCCCACCTGGGCGTTGCCCCCGTTGTTCCACCGGAGGTCCAGGATCAGCCCCCGGACCCCGGCAAAGTCCGGGAACCGGCGGTCGAAGGCCTGCCAGGTCTCGTCGGTGAACATGGTGTTGACGGCCACGTGGAAGAGGCCGTCTCCCAGATCCCGCACCTCCAGGGGCGGCCGGGGCGGCAGGGGACCGGTCCGCCGGAGCCGCACCTCCTGCTCCGACCCGTCGGGCAGCCGCACCCGGACCTGCACCTCCGTCCCGGCGGGGCCCCGGAGGAGCCGCCTGGCGGTGCCCCACTCCCGGTACTGGTCGGTGATCAGCGGCAGGGAAGCCGCCACTTCCCGGCGGACCTCCTCCGCCGGCCGGCCGTCGACGGCCAGGATCTCCGTGCCGGGGGGCAGCCCTTCCCCCTCCAGCACCACCGGGCGTCCCTCCACGGCGATAATGCGAAGAGGCGGCTCGCTCTCCTGTCCGGTCAGCCAGGGCGGGGGCAGGACCAGGGTGTGGCCGTCCCGGAGGAGATTCCCGAAGGACTCCATCAGCCGCCAGTATTCCTCGTCCGAGGCGGCCCCGGCCACCAGGGGGATGTACGCCTGAAACTGCTCATCCCACCACGCCTCGCCGGGAAGCCGGTCCCAGTAGGCGAAGTTGTACTTCGCTTCGGCCCAGACCGTGGCCAGCCCCCGGATGCGCTCCTCCGGGGTGAGGGGCCGCTCCGGCCGGGGGGTGGGCTCGTCCCGGAAAAACGCCTGGAGCCAGTCGGGAATCCGCAGCGATTCCCCCTCCGCGCAGGCGTCCAGCAGGGCCCTGGAGATCTCAGGGGAGAGGTCCTTGGTCGGAAAGGAATCCACCCAGCGCCACCTCCGTCATGTCAATTGCGGGGCCCGGAGGTCCGGGCGCATCGCGGCCGCCCGCGCCCCCGGACCCTCCGGTCCGCGCCGGGGCCGCGGGTGCGGCCCGACCGCCCGCCCCGGGCCCCGGTCACACCGCCACCCAGGTGTTGGGAGGCGGGAGGAGCACCCGTACCGGCGGGGTCCGGGCCGCGGCCAGCCGCTCCAGGGCCGCGAGGTCAAAGGGCTCCAGCCAC
>QGUP01000505.1 GCA_003242505.1 Bacillota bacterium | reverse complement strand
GTACAGGGTGGTGAGGAGCGCCACCGCCATGCCCCGGCCCACCGAGGCCGGGTCGTCCAGGGTCCGGAGCATGTTGATGAGCCCGATGAGGGTCCCCACCAGGCCGAAGGCCGGGGCGTACTGGGCCATCGCCTCGAAGATGCCGGCGCCGGCCCGGTGCCGCTCCTCCAGGGCCGCCAGGTCCGTCTCCAGGATGTTCCGAACCAGCTCCGGGTCGGTGCCGTCCACCACTAGCTGCAGCCCCTTCCTGAGGAAGGGGTCTTCCAGGTTCTCCAGGGCGTCCTCCAGGGCCAGGAGCCCCTCCCGCCGGGCCTGGTCGGCAAACCGGGCCAGGATCCGGATGGTCTCCTCCGGGTCCTCGCTCCGGGTGACGAAGGCGTTCTTGGCAACCCGCAGGACGCTGAGTACCTGAGGCAGCGGGTAATGGATCAGGGTGGCGGCGAGGGTG
Organism: Bacillota bacterium; assembly: GCA_003242505.1. Classification (GTDB taxonomy): domain Bacteria; phylum Bacillota; class Sulfobacillia; order Symbiobacteriales; family ZC4RG38; genus ZC4RG38. The sequence continues at coordinate 1,700 of QGUP01000505.1, read as the reverse complement.
CCGCCCAGGGTGATGGCGGCAGAGGTCAGGTCGAGGTACGCCAGGACCGATCCGCCGGAGCCGATGGCCCACAGGAGGAGGAACGTGCCGGCCAGAATGCCGATGAGCGTCGTGATATCCACGGGCATCCCCCCGCGTCGGTCTCAGCCTTGCAGCGGTTGCATCACCGAGCGCCGGTAGGCCACCACCCGCCGGATGACCTCGTCGATCCCTTCCTGGACGATGAACTTGTGGCCAGTGGTCAGGGTGATGACGGTGTCGGGCTTGGCCTCGACGGTGAGGATCAGGTCGGCGTTGATGACGAACTCGTCCCCGCTGCCCAGTCGGGTCACCTTGATCATCGGAGCCTACCTCCTCACCCATGGGGGCGGCCGGGGGCCTGAGGCCCCCGGCCCCCAGGCCCGGCTTACCGCTTCATGTTCACCAGGTCGTGGAGCATCTCGTCCGAGGCCGTGATGATCCGGGAGTTGGCCTGGAAGCCCCGCTGGGTGATGATCATGTTCGTGAACTCCGCAGCCAGGTCCACGTTGGACGCCTCCAGGGTCGAGGCGGCCACGGTGCCCCGGCCGCCGGAGGCCGGCGGCCCCACCTGCTCCGGACCGGAGTTGGCCGAGGTGGTGTAGGCGCTCTGCCCCACCCGCAGGAGGCCGTCGGGGTTGGCGAAGGTCGCCAGGGCGATCTGCCCCAGGGGCTTCTGGGCCCCGTTGGAGTACTGGCCCCAGATGGTCCCGTCCGGCGCGACGGTGAAGGACTCCAGGGAGCCGGCGGTGAGCCCGTCCCAGGCGGTGACCTGGACGGTGCTGTCGTCGTGTTCGGGTTGGCCGAGGGCAGCCAGGATGAGGCCGTCGAGGTGGATGGAGACCTCGAGTTGCTCGGCGCCGTTTCCCGGGTCAATCTGGACGACAAACTTCTTGTCCTGCTCGGTATCAGTGGGATTGCTGGGATCCGAATTGCTGATGCCTCCGTCGACGGTCTCCAGGCTGCCATCTGCCTTGAAGGTCAACGTCGCACTGCCGACGCTCACCCCGTCGTCGTCAGGATGGCCCAAGAAGACCTCCACGTCCCACACCAGCCGGTTCTGCGGGTCCTGGTTCCTAAACTGGACGTAGATCGTGTGCTGGAATCCGAGGCTGTCCACCACCATCGCGGGCACAGTCACCGTCGCCGGCTGAGGCTGCTGGGAGCCATTCGGGTCGTTCGGATCGGGCTGCTTCACGATATCCACGTCCAGGGCGCCACCGAGGCGCAGGAAGGTGGTCGGCACCGCCCGCCCCGGCTCTCCCAGGGGAATCCGGAGGTCGGTGAGGGTGCTGAGGGTCCGCTCGCCGAATTCCCCGTCGTCGTCGGGCACCCAGCCCTGGAGCCGCATGCCAGTGGCGGCGTTCACCAGGTAGCCCTCCGCGTCCCGGGTGAAGGCGCCGTACCGGGTGTAGAGCCGCTGCTGCCCGTCGCTGACGATGAAGAACCCGTTGCCCTGGATGGCGAAGTCCGTGGGCCGGCCGGTCATCTGCAGGATCCCCTGGGACATGTCCACGTCGATGGAGCCCAGGCCCACCCCCAGGCCGACCTGGACCGGGTTGGTCCCGCCCCGGCCCGCCGCGGGCGCCGAGGCGCCCTGGAGGGTCTGGGCGAAGGTATCCTGGAAGGTTGCCCGGGAGCTCTTGTAGCCCACGGTGTTGACGTTGGCGATGTTGTTGCCG
>QGUP01000076.1 GCA_003242505.1 Bacillota bacterium | reverse complement strand
CCCCCGGCCCGCCTGCCGCCCCGGGCCGGGGGCGAGCCCCCCCCGCCCCCCCTCCGGCCCCGGCGGCGCCGCACCTATCCGCACTGGATCCGGTCCTGGGAGTGACATGACCCGAGGGCCCAATGCGCCGAGGGCCGGACCTGCCGCAGGTCCGGCCCTCCGCCGCGGGTACATCCAGGTGCACCCCTATGGACCGATAACGCCGACCCTCATGCCGCCGACCCTCAGGCCGCGCCCCGACCGCCCCGGCGCCAGCGCCGGAAGAGCCGCCCGGCCCACCCCCGCCAGAGGTCCGGGCCGATCAGGGCCACCGGCCGGTCCCCCGGCTCGGGCACCAGAATCACCCCAAAGTCCAGGAGGCCTCCCTCCGGCCGGGGTACCCGGCGGGACTGAAGCTGATCGTCGTCCTTGAAAACGATTTCCATGTAGGCCGGCGCCTCCTGGATCGCCGTGTGGAGCTCCTCCCGGCTGCTCACCGGCTGGCCGGAGACCTCCAGGATCACGCTGCCCGGCCTGAGCCCCGCCTGGGCCGCCGGCGTCCCGGGGAGCGCGTCCAGGACCACCACCCCCCGGGGGGTGCGCCGCAGCCACGGCCGCCCCCGAAGCTGGGCCCGAATCCCCAGCCAGAGGACCGCCTCGTGCCCCGCGGCGGAAAAGATCGCCGCCAGCCACCGGGCGAAGGGCAGACGGGAAGCGGCTACCGACAGGCTCAGGAGGGTGAGGCTGTAGGCCGCGAGCCACAAGGCGGAGCGGGTGGCCTGCTGCCGGGGGGAGTTGGCGATGGCCAGGTCCCCGTAGCCCATGATCGCCACCACCGGCAGGAGCACGTAGAACCCGGGCTCCACCAGGGCCGGGTCCGGTCGGACCAGGGGCCACCAGGGCCAGAGTTCCACCGTGTCCGGCCCGGCCAGGGACTCGGGCAGGGGCACCCCCACCGGCAGCACCAGCAGCACCGGCCAGAACCGCTGGAGCTGGAACCCGGGGACGGGCTCCTGGCCCGGCCGGCCGAAGGTGAGAGGGGTCGCGCACCGGTCGCCGCTCAGCGCGATGAGAAGGGCCTCAGCCAGGTGCATCACCGCCACCAGGCCCGTGAGGCCCGGGACGTCCACCCTTGGCCAGCCCCAGAGCAGGTAGCTGAGGCTGAGAAGGCTTGTCCCGTAGGCGAAGCAGATCAGCCGGGGATGGATGAGGCTCAGCCCCAGGGCCAGGAGCCACAGCAGGGAGAGCATCATCGGCCCGCCGGCGGGCTGCACCAGCCCGATGCCCAGGACCGCCGCCAGGGCGCTGACCCCGATCCCGGCCACCACCCCGTTGACCAGGGCATCGGCCGCCAGGGGCCAGGGCCGGTTCCGGGGGAGGCCGTAGAGCTCCTGCTCCAGGGCCGCCACCCGCCGGTACTGCAGGGTGACCAGGGCCATGGACAGCGCCAGCAGCATCAGCCCCTCCGGATGGACCAGGAAGGCCCCCACGCTCGCAAAGACCCGCTGCAGCAGTTCCAGGAGAATTGCCAACGGCCTCGCCTCCAGCGGCACGGGCGGGGCAAAGCCGGCCACAGCCGTCCCCTTGCCCCGCCCGCTTTTCCCTCACCGCATCTTGCTCTTCAGGACCTCCACCGCCCGGCGCAGTTGCGGATCCCGGGGATCGTCGGGCAGCATCGGCTCCGCGCCCTCTTCCGGCGGCGGCGCCTCCACCACCACGTCCGGCTGGATCCCCACCTGGTGGATGGAGTGGCCCCCGGCGGTCAGGTACTGGTGGGTGGTCAGTTTCAGCCCTGCGCCGCCCTCCAGGTTGTAGAAGCTCTGGACCGAGCCCTTGCCGAAGGTCCGGGTGCCGACAAGGGTGGCCACGCCCCGGTCCCGGAGCGCCCCGGCCACAATCTCCGACGCGCTGGCGCTGCCGCCGTCGACCAGCACCACCAGCGGCAGGTCAAAGTCCCGCTGACCGGTCGAGGAATGGGTCTCCCGGTTGCCCTCCCGGTCCACCACGTGGACGATGGGCCCGGGCCCCAGGAACAGGGAAGCGGTCTTCACCGCCTCGGTCAGGAGCCCACCCGGGTTCTGGCGCAGGTCCAGGATCAGCCCCTTCATCCCCTGGGCCCGGAGTTCCGCCAGTTGGCGGGCGACCTGCTGGCTGACGTTGGTGTTGAACTCCTCGATGCGGATATACCCCACCCCGGGGGCCCAGTCCAGCATCTTTCCTTCCATGTAGGGAGGCTGGATCTCCGCCCGCTCGATCTCCACCTCAAAGCTGTCGGTGTACGGCGGCCGGCTGATCCGCAGCCGGACCTTGGTGCCCTTGGGACCCCGGATGAGGTTGGCCACCTCGTCGACGCTCATCCGGGTGACGTCCTTGCCGTCCACCGCCAGAATCCGGTCGCCGGTCCGCAGCCCGGCCCGCTCCCCGGGGGTGCCCCGGATCGGGCGGATGATGGTGACGTAGTTGTCCTTCATCCCCACCACCACGCCGATCCCGGTGAAGGACGGCTCAAAGTGGCGGAGGAAGGCCGCATACTCCTGGGCGTCCATGAACATCGAGTACTTGTCGCCGGTGGCCTCGACCATGCCCCGGATGGCGCCCTTGACCAGGGCGGCTTCGTCCACGGGCTGAACGTACTGGCGGCGGATGGTGTGGAAGACCTGCTCCAGTTGCTCCCACTCCGGCCCCCGGTGCCCGGCTCCGGGGCCGAAGACCGGCAGGCCGATCCGCTCCACCAGGGCCGGGGGCACCAGGCCGGACAGACCCACGTAGACCCCGCCCAGGCCGCTGACCATCGCGATCAGGATCGCCCCGACCAGCGCCCGGATCCGTCCCACCAAGGCTTTCACCCTTTCGGGATCCGATTGGGCGCCCGTTGCCCGAGCGCCCAGGGAAAATCGACAAAACTGTATGCTCTCCGGCCGGAGTATACCACGGCATCCCGGGGCGAATCAACGCCGGCCCGCCGCCCCGGGCCCCGGCGACCCAGGCCTGATACCGGGAGCGGGCTTACCGGCGGCCCAGGGCCGGTGCCGGGAGCCGCCTTATCGTAGCTTCAGCTCATCGGGGCAGGAAGTCCCAGGGGTTGACGGCCTTGCCGTTCACCCGGACCTCGAAGTGGACGTGGGGGCCGGTGGACCAGCCGGTGCTGCCCGCCTTGGCGATGACCTGCCCCTGGACGACTTCATCGCCGGGCTTGACGAGGAGCTGGCTATTGTGGGCGTAGAGGGTGGAGATGCTCCCCCGGCCGGGGATGTCCCCGTGGTAGATGATCACCGCGTAGCCGTACGACCCCTGCCAGCCCGCGGCGATGACGGTCCCGCTCTCGGCGGCGTAGACGTTGTCGCCGTAGTTGGCGGCGAAGTCGACGCCCCAGTGCATCCGGTAGCCCCCGAGGATGGGGTGCCACCGCTCGCCGTAGTTGTCCGTCACCCGGACCCGGTCCACCGGGAACCGCATCGCCAGGCCGCCGTTGCGCTGCCGGGCCAGCTGCAGCTCTACTTCACGAATCTGCTTTTCGATGTTCCGGTTCTGGGCCTCCAGGTCATCCAGGGCGGCCTGGAGCATCCGCTTGGCCATTTCCATCTGCCGCCGGTTCTGCTCGGCCTGGGCCGCCTTCAGGTCGGCCAGTTCCTTCTGCCGCCGGGCCTCGGCCTCCAGGGCCGCCCGATGATCCCTGAGGGCCTGGGCCTGGGCCCGCTTCTCCTCCACGATGCGCCGGGTCGCCTGGAGCTCCGCCACCAGCCGGGCGTCCTGGCGGGCTACCGACTGGAGCAGTTCAAACCGGGTGAGGAAGTCGGTAAAGCTGGTGGCGCTGAAGAGCACCTCCAGGAAGTCGACCTGGCCGTCGATGTACAGGGCCCGCACCCGGGTCCCCAGGGCCGCCTGCTGCCGGTCCAGTTTCGCCTCGACCTGCTGCAGCTCCGCGGTCACGGCCTGAAGCTGGGCTTCGGCCTCGGCCAGCTGCCGCTCCCGCTCGGCCAGCCGGGCCTGGGCCTCACGGGCCTCGGCCAGGGCCTGCCGCCACGCCTGCTCCGCGTCCGCGGCCTGCTGCTCCAGGGCCTTCAGGTCGCCCTGGGCCTTCTTCATGTCCTGATACAGTTGCTGCTGCTGTTGCCGCAACTGCTCAAGCTTCTGCTTCAGGTCCTCCGCTTCCGCCCGGCCGGCCCCCAGGCCGGTCACCACCAGACCGGCGAGCGCCAGGGCCAGCAGCCGCCGGCCGCGGGGAGACCTCCTGCACATCCGCCGCAACACCTCCGTCGCACGGGAATCGGCAGCAGGGCCGGGTTTGCACCGGGCCCCGGCGCCAGGGCCGGCCACAGGTCCGTACCCTTTCTCACACCCGCAAGAAGCGGCGCCACAAAGCTTTCACACCTGCAAGTACCGGCGCAGCGAGATCCAGCTGCCGATCATCCCCAGCAGGGCTCCCAGGGCCAGGAGGCCGGAGCCCAGGGGCTGCATCAGCTCCGCCGGCGAGGCCACCGGCACGAAGGGCAGGTTGGTCACCAGGAACCGGACCAGGTACCGGTAGCCCATGTAGACCAGACCGGCGGCCACCGCCGCCCCCATCGTGCCCAGGAGGATGCCTGCCATGACAAAGGGGCGGCGGATGAACCAGTCCGTAGCCCCCACCAGCTTCATGATCGCGATCTCCCGGCGCCGGGCCTCCACCGCCAGCCGGATGGTATTGGCCAGGGTGAAGACCGTCGCCACCATCAGGAGGAGCACCATCCCCAGCCCGGCGATGCGGATCGCCCGGGTGACCGCCAGGAGCCGCTCCGCGATCCCCTGGCCGTACCGGACCTTCTCCACCTGGGGGAAGGCGGCCACCTTCTCCGCCACCGCCACCACCTGGTGGGGATCCGCCAGTTCAATCTGCAGGGAGTCCGGCAGGGGGTTCTCCTCCAGCCCCTCGAGGATCCACCGCTGCTCCCCCAGCCGCTCCCGCATGATCTCCAGGCCCTCTTCCTTGCTGATGAAGGTGACCGACCGCACCCCTTCCAGGGCCTGGACCTGCTCGATCAGGGCCTGCTGAGCCGCGGGGTCCACCCCGTCCCGGAGGAAGGCCCGGATCTCCAGCTGGGACTCCAGTTCCTGGGCCATCAGGTTGAGGTTGACCGCCAGACACGCCACCACCGCCAGCACCAGGAGGGAGACGCTGACGGTGGCCAGGGAGGCGAGGCTCATCAGGCCGCTGCGGGTGATGCTCTGGACCGCCTGGCGCAGCGCCCGGGCCCACGACCTAAGCATAGCCGTAGACCCCCCTCTCCTCGTCCCGGACGATGGTGCCGTTCTCCAGGGCGACCACCCGCTTCCGCAGGGCGTCCACCATCTCCCGGGCGTGGGTGGCGACGATCACCGTCGTCCCCATCTGGTTGATGTTGAGGAGGATCCGCATGATCTGCCAGGCGTTCTCCGGGTCCAGGTTGCCGGTGGGCTCGTCCGCGATGAGGAGGGCCGGGTTCCGGACGATGGCCCGGGCCACCGCCACCCGCTGCTGTTCGCCCCCGGAAAGCTCCACCGCCCGCTGGTTGGCCTTCTCCCGCATCCCTACCAGTTCCAGGGCCGCGGGGACCCGCCGGAGGATCTCCCGCCGGCTGGCGTCGGTCACCTCCAGGGCAAAGGCCACGTTCTCGAAGACCGTCCGGTCCGGCAGCAGCTTGAAGTCCTGGAACACAACCCCGAGGGTCCGGCGGAAGTAGGGCACCTGGGACCGCTTCAGCTTGGCGACGTTGATGCCGCCGACCCAGACCTGGCCGGAGGTGGGCAGTTCCTCCCGGTAGATGAGCCGGGTGAGGGTCGACTTGCCGGCGCCGCTGGGGCCGACGATGAAGACGAACTCCCCCCGATCGATCTCGAGGTTGATCCCGTGGAGGGAGGGCTTGGTCTGGCCAGGATAGATTTTCGTCACGTTGACAAATCGGACCAACGCGCTCCCACTCCTATACGGTCCGACGGATCGGTCTCGGTACCCGGGTCTGCAGACGGGTCCCTCTGCAGAGGAAACGCAGCTCCAGACGGCGCAAAGGCGATCAGGAATGCCCGCTGCCATCGGTCAGGGCGCCACGATGGGGACGGCATCGTCAGGGAAGCGCTGGGGAGGACATCAACAAGGAAAGAGATGGGGATGGCAGCGACAAGGAAAGAGAGGGGGATAGCGTCGACAAGGGAAGCGCTGGGGATGGCCGCGACATGGCAACAGACGGAGATACCCTACGGATATCCCCTTTGTACGGGTTATGCCCTTCGACACTTAAAGTCCCCTTCCCTGCTATCTTTTGACTCCTAAATCTACCTCTATGGGTTCATCGATGCCAAAAAGAGAGTCCGGGCTGGGGCAGATGCCTCAGCCCGGACCCCCGGGAACCGTCCGGACCTGGTCCAGTGCTGCTGCGGTTCCGTGCTGCAAGGTCAATGCTGCTGCGGTGGATTCTGCATCGGGGACTGCGCCTGCTGCTGGGCTTGCTGCTGTGCCTGCTGCTTCACCTTGTACTGGGGCTCCTGGGACTCGATGTAGTTCACCCGGCCCTTGAGCTGCGGGATGATCTGCTTCTCCATCATCTGGGCCATCTGGAAGAACTGGTGCTTGACCTGCTGGTCTTCGGTCTCCAGGCCGAACATCTCCAGCTGGGCCTTCAGGCTCTCGGCCATGGTGAGAGCCTGGTGCATCTTGGTGCCGACGGTCATGGCCTGTTCCCTCCCGTGGAAGTGTCGGGTTCCAGGCCATAGGGTGCCCGGGAGCACCGGCGGCAATCGTGGCGGTTTGCCGCCCCCACAGCGGTGTCGTCCCGGCTACCCGTCCGCCGGCGCCCCCGCCGGCCGGCCGCCGGCCGCGGCAAAGTCCACCACCGCGGCAAAGTCCTCGTCGCCCCGGCCGGCGACCTCGGCATCCCGGTAGACCCCCAGGGCGCTCCGGGCCGACGGCACCGGCAGGCCGACCCGCTGGCTCTCGGCCAGGGCCAGTTCCAGGTCCTTGCGCATGAGGCGCAGGTAGAAGTGGGCCGGTCGGAAGGTGCCGGTGCGGAGGATCTCCACCTTCCGCTCCAGGATGGGAGCGCCGAAGGGCCCCTGGCGAATCAGTTCCAGCATCTGCTCCCGGTCCAGGCCGAGGCGCTCCGCCAGCCCCAGCCCCTCCCCCAGGAGTTCGAGGTAGGCGCCGGTCAGCATGTTGCTGACGATCTTGGCCGCCGCGCCCTGGCCGGCCACCCCCATGTGGTGGATCGCCCGGCCCATCGCGGAGAGGACCGGCCGGACCTCCTCCAGCACCTCCCGGTCACCCCCCACCAGGAAGACCAGTTCGCCGGCCTCCGCCTGGGGTACGCTCCCCAGCACCGGGGCGTCGAGGAACCGGACCCCGTAGCCCGCGGCCTGGGCCGCCAGTTCCCGGGCCGCGGTGGGGCCGATGGTGGAGGCGTCGATCCAGATCGCCCCCCGGGCCGCACCGGCCAGGAGCCCGTCAGGGCCGCCGGCCACCCCCCGGACCGCGTCGGGGTCTGCCAGCATGGTGATGATGACGCCGCAGCCGGCCGCCGCCTCCCGGGGCGTCGGGGCCTGCCGGGCGCCTTCGGCCACCAGGGGCGCGGCCCGCTCCGGGGTGCGGTTCCAGACCGTCAGCCGATACCCGGCCCGGATGAGGTTCCGGGCCATGGGCGCGCCCATGGCGCCCAGTCCGAGAAAGGCGATCTGCACGGGAGACCCTCCTTCCAGGATCCCAACTTGCACCGAATCGGTTCCCGGGGCCGTCCGCCAACTCCGTTCCCGGGGCTTCTCCTCCCCGGACCCGTTCCATACGCCGAGCTCCTTCACCCGCTGCGGGGTCCGCCCCGGCCCGCCCGGCGGAGCCGCTCCCTCACGACCAGCAGGAGGAAACCGGCCAGGGGCGGCACCGAGCGCCGGTACCGGCCGAAGCGGACGATCCGGTAGAGCCACTCCAGGTTGGCCCGGATCATCCACCGGGGCGCCCGGGGGGTCCGGCCGCTCCAGGCGTCGATGGTGCCCCCCACCCCGATGCAGACCGGCACCCCCAGATCCCCCAGGTACCGGGAGAGCCACCGCTCCTGCTTCGGAA
>QGUP01000504.1 GCA_003242505.1 Bacillota bacterium | reverse complement strand
GGGCGGCCGGGTCCGCAGCGGCTCCTGACGCCGGAGAGGGCGGATCGGTGAGGAGCGGAGCGAGCTGGGCCTTCGCCGGTGGCGGCAGCCGCCCCAGTAGAGCCTGGATCCAGGACTGCGTCTGGGCACGTACAGCCTCCACGATCCCCTCGCGGAGCCGGGCCGCGGTCTCCGCCTGCACCTCCGCCTGCAGGGGCTCCAGGGCCTCGCCCAGGAGCCGGGCTGCCGCCTGGGCGGAGAAGAGCTGGGAGCCGTCGATCCAGACCTGCAACCGCACCTCGCTGCCCGGCTCGCCAAAGCCCGGGGGCAGGAGGACCGCCATCTGCACCTCGTTCCGGTAAAAGGCGGTGCGGATCCCCTCCTCCGTTGGCTCCGGCAGGTCGACCAGCCGGAACCGGGGATACTCCCGGACCGCCCGGGCCGCCCGGGCGCCCAGATCGGTGCCGCTCTGGTCGACCACCGCCACGGCGATCTCGTCCACATCAAAGGTGAAGGCGTAACCAAAGAGCACCAGCCAGATCAGGGGGATCGCGATCATCATCGCCAGGGTCCGCCGGTCCCGCCGGACCTGGATGAACTCCTTCTGGGCCAGGGCCCACACCCGCCGGAGCATGCCACACCCCTCCTCAGCGCTTCTCCGGCACCAGGCCGGCCAGAATCGTCTCTGCGAGCGGCTCGACCAGCGCCGGGTTGGGGAGGTCCCGGTACGGGCCCAGCCGCAACAGGTCCCGGAAGATCACCATCGCCAGGAGCGGCCCCTGGAAGAACAGCAGAAACACCCGGGGGTCCATGGGCCGCACGTTTCCCTGGGCCATGTGCTGCTCCAGGTAGCCCAGGACCGCCCCGATGTTGCCGTAGACCTCCTCCTGGAAGATCGCGACCAGGGACGGATCCCGGGGCCCTTCGGCCAGGAGGATCCGGATCACCGCCCGGGTCCGTTCGTCAGCCAGGAAGTCCGCCATCGCGCGCAGGAGCGCTCCCAGGAACTCCCGGGGCGGGAGTTCGCGGGCATCCGGGGAGGCCAGGGCTGCCAGCGCCGGCTGCAACTGGCTGCGCCGCTCGGTGACCGCCGCCCGGAAGAGGTCCGCCTTGCTGGGAAAGTAGTAGTACAGCGCCGCAGGGGTGACCCCCGCTGCCCGGGCGATCTCCGCCATGGTGGCGGCGCGGTACCCTTTTTCGGCAAAGACCCGGAAGGCAGCCTCCAGGATCTCCCCCCGGCGGTCAGGAGGCGGGTTCTTCGGTCGGGGTGACATGGGGGTTGCCTCCTCTCCGGGTTGCGTCGTCTTCGGGCTGCTGCGCCTTCGGGTTGCTTCCTTTCCCGTGGATGCCACCGGCTCAACTGGATGCCACGGGTAGCAGTTACTTACTGAACGCTCAATTAATAAGTACCGCACACCGGGGGCGAGTGTCAAGGGGAATGAAACAGCCGGCGGAGACGCCCCGCCGGCTCTTTCCGCAGTTCCAGCAGTTCCGAAACCAGGCCGGTGGCCGGTCATCATCCCGTGGCCGGGGGATCCCCGCCCTCCCCTCAGGGCCCCCAGGGTGCCCCGGGCTGGTACCGGGGATCCAGGTAGTCCGCCGGCCGGGGGGAGTAGAGCCGCACCACCCTCCGGCCCCAGGCCCCCGTCTGCACCTCCAGGAACCGGCCCTCCCCCAGGGGCACGATCTCCACCCGGCCCGGGCCCCGGCCGGTGGCCGCCGGCAGTCCCGGGCTTACCCCCGGCACCGGGCCGCCCTCCGGGGCCGCTCCGGTCAGCCAGGCTCCGTCCAGGACCACGGCGAGGGGCATCACCGTGTGCAGGACGCTCATCCGCCCGCCTCCTTCTCCTCCGGGTGCGCGCCGGCTGCCGTCCGCGGGCACCGGGCGCCGTGGGGTAAGTCGATACCTGTCTTCCCGAGCCTGCCATGGTCGACGCCCGTCAGGGGAGGTAGCCCATCGGCCCCGGGGCCAGCTCCTCCGGGGCCGCGCCCACCGGCGGAACGGAGCCGGCCTGTGGCGGCACGCCCGCCCTCGGGGCGCCGCCCACCGGCGGCATAGCGCCGGCCTGGGGCGGCACGCCCGGGGTCGGCGCCCCGCCTGCCGCCGGCGACGCTCCTGCGGGGACGAGCCCGGCCACCGGCTGGATCCCGGTGTCGGCGCCGGGGCCGGCC
>QGUP01000503.1 GCA_003242505.1 Bacillota bacterium | reverse complement strand
GGGGGGGTGTGGTGGTTGGGGGGCCGCCTGTGGCGGGGGCCCGGAGAGATGGGCGGCGAGATCGGCCACGTGGTGGTCCGCCCCGGCGGCCCCCGGTGCAGCTGCGGCCGGGCCGGATGCCTGGAGGCCCTCGCCTCCGGCCCCGCCCTGGCCCGGGCGACGGGGCTGCCCTCGGCCCGGGAGGTGGTGGCCGCCGCCCGGGAGGGGGATGCGAAAGCCCTCGCCGCCCTCCGGGAGGCCGGGAAGGCCCTGGGCCGGGCCCTGGCCGTGGGTGCGGGGTTCCTCAACCCGGACCGGATCGTCCTGGGCGGATCCGTGGCCCTGGGGGCCGGGGACCTCCTTTTCGGCCCCCTCATGGCCACCCTGGAGGAAGCCCTGCTGCCGGAGGCCCGGGCGGGGCTCCAGGTGCTCCCTGCCGCCCTGGGGGGCGACGCCGGCCTCCTGGGCGCCGCCGCCCTGGCCCTGGCGGAGGGGTAGGCGGGCGGCCAGGCGGACGGGCCGGCCGACCCTGGCGCGGGCGGGCTGCGGCCGATTTCCTGCGTCTTTTCCCGACTCTCGAAGGTCCTGACTCTAGAGAGTCCCTGCCCCCAGGGGTGTCTCCCCTGGGGGTTTTCGATTTGGCGCCGGGACAATTCCGGGCGACAGGCGCCTCGGTAGCCGTTCTTAGGGCCGCTACCCGGAAGGTCGGTGCGGCGCTGGCGCTGGGGCTTCTTCCGGCGGGGCGATCCAGGCTGATTGCAACCTGCCAATGTTGGTTGACGACAAGTGGCAGGAGGTGTTATAGTATTCATGGTAAAACGTTTAACCTGGTTTCGAAAACGTTTCGTCAAAGAAAGAAAACGATTAATTACCCGCCGCTGCTAGGGACCGTGGGGCCCCGGTCACTGCAGAGGCGGTGTCGCAGGAAGCCAATCGGATCTGGAGACCGAGCCAGGGAGGGTGTGTCCGTGTTGAACGTCCGCAAGTGGGCGGCAGTCGTTCTGGTCGGTGGCATCCTCGGGTTGGCAGGCTGTGGCGGAGGTGGTGGCACGGCCGCTGACGGAGAGCAGCAAGAGGCTGGTCGGGGGCCGGTCACCCTGACCATGTGGGCCCATCAGGGGCAGCCGGCCGAGGTGGAAGCCATCCAGCAGATCGTGGACGCCTTCAACAAAGCCCACGAGGGCGAGATCCAGGTGCAATTGGAGATTATCCCGGCCTCCGGCTTTGCCTATGAAGACAAGGTAAAGGCCAGCTCCGCTGCGGGACGGGCTCCAGACATCCTGGACGTCGATGGGCCGAACGTAGCTTCGTATGCCTATTCGGGTATCCTGCGGCCCCTTGATGAGTTCTTTACGGAAGAGGAACTCGCCAACTTCGTGCCTTCGATTATCGAGCAGGGTACCTGGGATGGCAAACTCTATGCCCTTGGTGCCTTTAACTCCAGCCTGGTAATCTTCTACAATAAGAAGTATTTTGACGAGGCGGGAATCAAAGCTCCCGAGAGCCTCGACGAGGCCTGGACGGCTGATGAGTTCAAGGAGGTAGCCCGCCGTCTGACCATACCCGGGGAGCGCTGGGGTATGGACTTCATGATGCACTGGGGGCCCGCCGAGTGGAGCACCTACATGGCTTCGGTTTTCATCTGGTCCAACGGCGGCAAGTTGATTGCTGACGACGGCAGCCGCGCCACGGGCTACCTGAACAGCCCCGAGGCGGTGGAGGCCATGAAATGGTTCCAGAGCTTCTTCACCGAGGGTCTGGCTACCGCGTCCCCGGGTCCCCAGGACTTCGTCGACGGCAAGGCCGCAATGATGATCAACGGCCCGTGGTATATCGCGACCTTGAAGCAGGCCGAGGGGCTGGATTGGGGCGTCATGCCGCTTCCCTACTTCAAGAAGAAGGTTTCACCCTCGGGCAGCTGGGCCTGGGGCATCACCCAGCAGTCGAAGCACCCGGAGGCGGCCGCCAAGGTGCTCAAGTGGCTTGTGGGCACTGACACCGGCGTGATCCCGATGGTCAAGGCCAACGACATGCCGCCGGCCACTTGGGACGCCTACGAGAAGCTGCCGGAGTATCAGGAGTTGCCCAAGCGGATCTTCATGGAGCAGGTGCAGAAGACCGCGGTGGCCCGGCCGGTGACCCCGGCGTACCCGATGCTCACCACCAAGTTCGCCGA
>QGUP01000075.1 GCA_003242505.1 Bacillota bacterium | reverse complement strand
GGGGGGGGCCGGCCGGGGCCTGGCCCAACGGGGGGGGGCCCGCGGCGGGGGGGTGGCAGGCGGCCGCCGGGACGGGACCCGCTGCCGCTGGGGGGTGGCCCGCCGCCGCTGCCGCCGCCTGGCCGCAACCGCTTTCGGGGGCATGGCCCACCGCTGCCAGCTCCGCCTCGCCGTCGCCGGCGCCAGGGGTGTGGCCGGCGCCGCTGCCGGCGCCCGGGCCGGCCTTGCCCGTGCCCATGGCCCCCGGACCCCGGGCCCCGGCCCCGGCTTCTGACTGGGGCCCCATGGCCGGTGGCGAAGGGGACGCGGGGGCTTCCGGCCGGGCCCAGGACCTGGCGAGGCTCCGGGACCAGCTGGTGGGGGAACTGCAGGCGGTGACGGGCTACATGCAGGATGCCGCCCGGGCGTCGGACCCCCGGGTCCGGGCCCGGTTCCTGGAGATCGCAACGGACGAGCGGCACCACGTGGCGGAACTCACCCAGCTGATCCGGGAACTGGATCCCCTGCAGGACCAGGCCTTCCGGCAGATCCAGGGCTGAGGATCCCGGCTTGATAAGGCACTGGACAGCCCTCCCTCTTCTGCGGTATGGGAGCCAGCCCTGCCCGGTATACTAGGGAAGGAAACCCGCCGAGGGCAGGAGGGAGAGGCCGTGGACCAGGAGGCTGAATTGGCCGGCCTGAAGGCCCGTATCCGCCTTCTGGAACAGCGGATCCAGGGACTGCGGGCCAGCCGGCGGATTCTGATGAACCTGCTGGCCGCCCAGGAGCGGGAGAAGCGCATCCGGATCCACCGGCTGGAAACGGAGAACCAGCGGCTGCAGCGCCGCTCGACCCGACTGGCCCGGCTCGCCCTGGAGAGCAACATCCGGCTGGTCCGCCTGGCCGAGGGCCAGGACCTGGCCGGTAAAGGCCATGGGGACCCGTACCCGGGGCCCCGGAACACCGGCACCGACTAGAGGAATAGGAGCAGGGCCCGGACCGTCTGGTCCGGGCCCTGTGCGCTCTGGCTCCACGCTATGCTCTGGCTCCACGCTATGCTCTGGCTCCAAGCTATGCCCTGGCTCCACGCTGAGTTCTGGCTCCACGCTGCGAGGTCGTCGCGGTGGTTTCGGTTCTGGGTTCACCGTCTGGGCGGCCGCTCCTTCGTTGCCGCCGGTAGCCGCGGGGGCCAGGGATTGCCTCCCACCCGCAGGTCAGCCGGTGGCTCCGGTGTGTGCCGCCACCCCAGGATGGGGTCGTCCCGGAAGGCCGGTTCGTCGTCCAGGGCCTCGGGCAGGTGCCTGAGGGTCAGAATCGGCTGCGACCGCCGGGGGGCTTTCCCCCCGCGCCGGGGGACGGGGCCGGTCATGGCGAGCCACCTCCTCCAGGGCCAGCGGGTCGACAGACCTCCTGCTGCTCCTATTGTACCACGGCTGGTGCCCCGGGGCGACGACCCCGCTCCCCGCCGGGGGCTGGCAGGTCCCAGGGGGCCGGGCAGGACCCCGGAACCTGGCTCACCCGGAACCTGGCTCGCCGGGAGGGTGGGACGGGATCCCTGTCCAACCTTTACGGGAAGGAGACATTTCTGTCTAACCTTTGCGGCAACCGTTGCGGCAAGACCCGACCCAGGGAGGGAGGGGCAGGACCCATGCTCCTGCAGCACCTGATCACCTTCTGCAAGGTGGTGGAGACCGGGAGCTTTACCCGGGCGGCAGAGGCGCTCCACCTCAGCCAGCCCAGCGTCACCAAGCACATCAGCAGCCTGGAGCATCACCTGGGGGTCGTCCTCCTGGACCGGGACGGCAAGCGGGTCCACCTCACCCCGGCCGGGGAACTGGTCTACGACTACGCCCGGCGGATCGCCCAGCAGGTCGCGGAGTGCCAGGCCGCGGTCCAGGCCCTCCGGGACCCCCGGGCGGGGATGGTCACCGTCGGCTGCGTTCACACCATCGGCCTCTACGTGCTCCCGGACCTCCTGCTGGCCTTCGCCCGGGAGTATCCCCAGGTGCGGCTGATCGTCAAGACCAGCCGGATGCAGGAGACCCTCCGGCTCCTCCTGCAGCACGAGATCGACCTGGGGCTCGTGACGGCCCCCGTCACCCACGAGCGGGTCTCCTGCACGCCCCTCTACGAGGACCCGGTGCTGGTGGTGGGGTCGCCCCGGCTACGGTCCCAGCTCCCGCCGGAGATGACCGCCGCCGACCTCGCCCGGGTGCCGGTGATCGGCTTTCAGCGGGGCACCCGGTACCGGACCTTCCTCGACTCGGAACTGGAGAAGCGGGGCATCCACCTGTCGGTGGTGATGGAGTTCGACAGCCACGAGGCGGTGCGGACCATGGCCGCCCTCGGCCTGGGTCTGGCCCTGGCGCCGGCCTCCACCGTCCGGCGGGACCTCCAGGAGGGCACCCTGGTGGAGGTCCCGGTCCGGGACTTTCCCAGAATCTCCCGGACCACCTGCCTCATCCTCCGCCGGGACGGCCGGCTGCCCCCGGCCGCGGCCAACCTGGCTCGGTTCATCGCCCGGCACTTCGGGGTCCCGGAGCCGGAGCCTCTGGGCTGAAGCCCGCCCGGGCGGCCGCGGCGCTCCGGGGACCGGCCGGCGCCGGAACGGAACCGGGGCCGGCCGTGCCGCGTCTTGTCCTTGGAATGGCCATTTCGCGGCGCACTGGCCCCAGGGCCGGTGAGCCAGCAGAACCCCTGGCACAGGACGGCCAAGAGAAAGGAGTGGCGCGAATGCGCGGCTGGAGGGCGGTCGCCGGGTTGGTCCTGGCCCTTGTCCTGTGGGCTCCCCCGGCGGCCCGGGCGGCCCCGGAGCCGGAGATGGACATCACGGCCCTGGTCGAGCAGGTCCGCCCCTCGGTGGTGGGGATCCTGGTCAGCGTCCGGAGCGACGACCCCTCCCGGCCGGGGGAGGACCACGCCGCGGGCACGGGCTTTGTCTACCGGGAGGGCGTGATCCTGACCAACGCCCACGTGGTCCGGGACGCGGTGGAGGTCCAGATCCTGTGGAGCGACGGCACCGTGGTCCCGGTCCCGGAGGTGGAGAAAAACGTCCGATGGGATGAGGCCGCGGATATCGGCATCGTCCGGGTGGAGACCCGGGGCCGGCCGCCCCTGCCCCTGGGGGACTCCGATGCCCTGAAGGTGGGGCAGCCGGTCATCGCCATCGGCAACCCCCTGGGCTTCCGCCTGGGCAACACCGTCACCCGGGGGATCCTGAGCGGCACCGGCCGGGCGGTGGGGACCGGGCTGCCGTTTCTGCAGCACGACGCCCCCATCAACCCCGGCAACTCTGGCGGCCCGCTCCTCGATGCCCGGGGCCGGGTGATCGGCATCAACTCCGCCAAGGTGACGGACATCGGGGTGGAGGGGCTCTCCCTGGCCATCCCCATCAACCTCGCCCGGGAGGTGGCAGACGAACTCCTCGCCCGGGGCAAGGTGGACCGGGTCTGGCTGGGCCTGGCCCTCCAGGAGGACTGGCGGGGGTACTTCGGCGTGCCCAACGCCGAGGGGGTGGAGATCGTCGCCATCGTCCCCGACGGCCCCGCGGGGGTGGCGGGTCTCCAGGTGGGGGACCGGGTGATCCGGATCGACGACCGGCCCGTGGGCACCCAGGACGACGTCCACGCCTACCTTCTCACCCGGCGACCCGGGGACCAGGTGACCCTGACCGTGCGCCGGCAGGGGCAGGTGCTCCAGAGCCGGATCACCCTGGAAGCCCGGGACGCGGTCCGGGAGGAAGCCCTGGCCGGGGACGCCCGGGCCCCCGGGGGCATCTGGCTCCAGCTCACCCCGAGCCAGGTCCGGGAGGCCGCGGAGTACGGCGAGGTCCTCGCCTTCCAGGGGCTGGAGGCCATGACCTTCCGGTACGCCGCCCGGAGCGGGTCGGCCCGGGCGGTGCTCTACACCGAGTTCGGCTACATCGCCCGGCGGGTGGCCTCGGCCTACTGGGCCACCGGCCGGCGGCCCAGCGACGCCTTCGCCCAGGGGGTGGCCGAGGGAATCCGGGGGCAACTGGAGGTGGTGGTGGAGGCCACCGGCCCCGGCGACGGGTTCTTCAGCGGCGCCCGGGTGGTGCTCCGCCAGGGAGACCGGCAGGTCGCCGGGACCCTGGAGCGGGCCGGGTACGCGGTGGCCCTCGACGGCGGCTCCGCGACGGGCCAGGCGGTCTTCCGGTTCCCCAGCGCCGGCCTCGACCCCTCCGCCCCCATCGACATCCTCCTGCGCCTCTCCGACGGCCAGGAACTGCGATTCCACTATGAACTGAAAGAACTAAGGTGACCGGGCAGCAGCCGGGGTCGCCCCCGGCGCTGCCCGGTCCCTTCAGTCGCCCCCGGCGCTGCCTGGCCCCTACGGTCGCCCCCGGCGCTACCCGGCCCACACCCCCGCCGGCGCCCCCTCCGGGGCCACCACCTGGATCGCCCGGGGCAGCAGCCGGAAGGTGGCCGGCAGGTGGCCCACCACGTCGCCGTCCAGGTGCAGGGCCACCGGCTCTCCGGCGGCCACATGAACCTCCCGGGCCAGGAGGAACTCGGCCTTGGGGTGGTCGACGTGCCGGCCGGTGTAGAGTTTGGGCAGGACCTCGAGGAGTTCCGCCTTGCCCACGTCGCCGGCGATGAGGACGGTGAAGTACCCGTCGTCCACCGTCGCCTGGGGGAGGATCTGCATCCCGCCGCCGTAGTACCGGGCATTCCCGACGGCCATCAGGAGGACCCGCCGCCGGACTTCCTTGCCGTCCAGCCGGATGGTCATCTCGGGGTTCCGATACCGGATCAGGGTGATCAGGGCGGCCACCAGGGAGGGGAAGGTCCCGGGGATCGCCTTGAGGATCCGGCGGGTGTTGACCTCCTCCGCGACCTCCGCGTCGAAGCCGATGCCGGCGATGTTGATGAAGTGCCGGCCGGTTTCCAGGTGGAGCCCCACGTCCACCGGCCGCACCGGCGCCGTGAAGGCGATCCGCGCGGCCGCCAGGGGATCCCGGGGAACGCCCAGGCTGCGGACAAAGTCGTTGCCCGTGCCGCTGGGGATGATTCCCAGGGCCGCCCGCTCGCCGATGAGGCCGTTGACCACCTCATTCAGGGTGCCGTCGCCGCCCATGGCGACGACCCGATCAAATCCGGCCCGGGCGGCCTCCCGGGCCAGCGCCTCCCCGTGCCGGGGGGCGGTGGTGAAGCCCACGTCGTATTCGCCCCACTGGGCGAGGTGCGGCTCCAGTCGCCGCCAGACCTGCAGGGTGCGGCCGTGCCCCGCGGTGGGATTGACGACGAAGAAGAGACGCACAGGGGGTTCGCTCCTCTCCCGGCCAGATGGCGGTATCCGTACGACAGACTACGGATACGTTCCCAGTGGGGCGAATTCCTGTAGGCGAAGGGGCGAAACCTGCCTTTATACGCCCCCGGAGGAATTCATCCGCCGCCCCGGAGGGCCATGAGCCAGAGCCGGTGGGAAAGGGCCGTCAGGGTCTCCCGGGGACCCGTGAGGGCGATCCGCACCCGGTCGACCCGCAGGCTGCTCCCCGGCACCGGCTCGCTTCCCGAGGTGACCCGGGCCGTCCAGCCGGGACCTCGGACGGTGCCGTCGGGCGCCGTCTGCCCGCCGAGAAGCTGAAGGTAGTCGAGGGCCACCGACGGCGGTACCCCTTCCAGCTCCAGCACGAGGCTTGCTGCGTCCTTTGCTGCGTCCGTCGTCTTCATGCCCGAGCCCCTCCTGCCACCGGGGGGAACAGGGCCACCTCCTCGGTACCGGTCACCGGGGTGGCGAGGCCCTGGAGGTGGAGGATGTTCCGCCCGTCCAGGTAAACCGCGACGTAGGGCTTGAGGACGGTGCCTTCGGGGTCGTCGAAGATCTCGTCCCGGAGAGCGGGGTACTGGGCCACCAGCCGGTGCAGGACCGTACCGACGGTCTCCCCCGGCTGAGCGGCCACTTCCGCCTCCCGGGTCCCGGCTGCCGCCCGCAGGGTCGCATAGAGG
Source organism: Bacillota bacterium (assembly GCA_003242505.1). Lineage (GTDB taxonomy): Bacteria > Bacillota > Sulfobacillia > Symbiobacteriales > ZC4RG38 > ZC4RG38. The sequence goes on along the minus strand of QGUP01000075.1, from coordinate 2,132 downwards.
AGGACCCGCACGACAGTCTCACCCTCTTCCTATTCGCTGGCGCTCTGCCCTTTCGCCGGCGCGCCCTGGGCCCGACCGGGCCGGCCGGGTCAGGAAAGGCGAGGGCGGGAACCCGGTGTGGATCCCACCCTCGCCTTCCGTGCCGCCAGTCGGACGCCCTGCCGAGCTGGACCGCCGGACTGGACTGCCGGCCTAGATGATCGCCAGCTCCTTGAGCTTGGCCTCGGGCACGACGCCGTTCTCCCAGCCGCGCTCGGCGTAGTACTCCTTGAGCATCTTCTCCAGCTCGCAGGCCTTGCCGCTGGCCGGGCCGCTGCCAGGCTGGGTCAGGAGCCGCTCCGGCAGGGTGTCGTGCTCGCCGGTGAAGCCGCAGAGGTTGTTGTAGTACCGCTCCAGGTTGTAGATCCGCTCGCCGACCCGGAGCAGGTCCTCCGCGGTCCAGTTGAGGCCCACCACCGCGTTGAGCTGGTCCACGTACTCCTGGATCCCCTCGGCAAAGGCCGAGAACTTGCAGATGTCCAGGGAGTCGGAGACCGCGTGGAGGTCCTGGAAGAGCCGGGTCCACTTCGCCTTGCCCTCGGTGGCCAGCGGGTCGGCCTTCTCCGGGATGCCGAGGAGCTCCACGGAGGTGACGTAGCCCCGGAGATGGCAGCCGCCCCGGTTGGAGGTGGCGTAGCTGAGGCCCATGCCCTGCTGGCCCCGCGGGTCGTAGGCCGGGATGGCCTGGCCCTTGACGCACATGGCCATCTGCGGGTCGCCCAGGGCCGCCGCCGCCCGGGCCGGCCCTTCGGCCAGGAGGTTGGCGACCTCATCCTTGCGGTAGGCGATCCGCTCCACCAGCTCGATCTGCTTGTCGGCGTCGCCCCACGGCACCTGCTCCTTCAGGAGGCCCCGCTCGGAGGCTTCCATCGCCATGGCGAGGAGCACGCCGGTTTCGATGGTGTCCATGCCGTAGATGTTGCACTGGTAGATGAGGTAGGCCACCGCTTCCTTGTTGCTGTTCAGGCAGAGGGTGCCCAGGGCCCAGGCGGACTCGTACTCGAAGCTCTCCACCCGGACCTTGTACTTGCCCTCCTTGACCTCGACCTCTTTCTTGCAGTGGACCGGGCAGGCGTGGCAGGTGGGCTCGTGGACGAGGATGCTCTCCCGGATGGCCTCGCCGGAGATCTTCTCCGCATCCGCCCACTGGGTCCACTGGAAGTTCTTCGCGGGCAGGGAGCCGATGGTGTTGGTGGCGTTCATCAGGACGTTGGTGCCGTACAGGGAGAGACCGCCCTTGTTGGGCGCGGTGACGGCGCTCTCCATGATGGCCTTGAGGGCCCGCTTCCGGGCACTCTCGTACCGGTCGTCGCCCCGGGGCACGAAGTCGTACATCCGCTTCTGGTCGCCCCGGATGACGATGGCCTTCACCCGCTTATAGCCCATGACGGCGCCGACGCCACCCCGGCCGGCGGCCCGGTCGTGCTCGTTGATGATGCTGGCGAACCGGACCAGGTTCTCCCCCGCCGGGCCGATGCACATCACCGAGACGTCCTGGCCGTACTTCTCCCGGAAGTGGGCGACGGTCTCGTGGGTGGTCTTGCCCCAGACCTCGGAGGCGTCGTGGATGGAGATCTGCCCGTTCTCCACGTAGAGGTAGACGGGCTTGTCGGCCCGGCCCCTAAGGACAATCCCGTCAAAGCCGGCCCACTTCAGCCTGGCCGCGGTCCACCCGCCCATGTGGGAGTCGGTGATGGTACCGGTGAGGGGGCTCCGGGTGCAGACCGCCAACCGGCCGCTCATGTTGATGGGAGTACCGGTGAGAGGACCATTCATGATGACCAGGATGTTGTCTGGAGAGAGGGGTTCGACATTGGGGCCGTTGTCGAAGACCAGCTTGGCCCCGTAGCCTCGGCCGCCGATGTACTTGAGGGCGATCTCCTCGTCGATGGGGGCGTAGGTCACGGAGCCGGTGGTGAGGTCTACGTGGCCGATCCGGTTGGCGTAACCGCCTAGCGGCATAGGGATTCCTCCCTCCAGGGTCTTGAGCCCTATGTTATCTACCATTATTATAGTAGGCCCTCCGCCCGGTATGCCAGACCTGGCTCTTATACAAAACTTACGCTGCCGAAGAAAAAAAAGGGGTAAAATTT
>QGUP01000502.1 GCA_003242505.1 Bacillota bacterium | reverse complement strand
TGAAGGAAGGGGTCCCGGGGAACGGTCCCGCCCGGTACTGGCGAATTCCCGGGGCGAAGGGGACCGTGGGCTTTATCTCCGCGATGACCGAGTGCTTCTGCGCCGGGTGCAACCGGATCCGGCTCTCCGCGGACGGGAAGATCAACCCGTGCCTCGGCCACATCCACGAGTACGACCTCAAACCCGTGCTCCGGGACCCCAACGCCACGGAGGAAGACCTGATCCGGGCCATCGAGGCCGCGATCCTGCGCAAGCCCCGGGAGCACAACTTTGACGACCCCAACGGGGAGTACACCCTCCGGGTGATGCACGGCATCGGCGGGTAGAGCGGCACGGCATCGGTGGCCTGTGCGGAAGGGCATTGGCGGTTCGTGCGGCACGGCATCGGCGGTGAGAGACACCGTATCGCCGGTGAGAGAGGGGCAGCAGCCGTGGCGGAACTGACCCATCTGGACGCCCGGGGCCACGCCCGGATGGTGGATGTAGGCCAGAAGGCGGACACCGTCCGAGTGGCGGTGGCCCGGGGCGAGGTCCACATGCAGCCGGAAACCCTGGAACTCATCCTCTCCGGCCAGGCTGCCAAGGGGGACGTCCTCGCGGTGGCCCGGGTGGCGGGGATCATGGCGGCCAAGCGCACCGCCGACCTCATCCCCCTCTGCCATCCCCTCCCCCTCACCCGGGTGCGGGTGGACTTCCGCATCGACCGGGAGCGGTCGGTGGTGGAGGTGGAGGCGGAGGTGGCCACCGTCGGCAAGACCGGGGTGGAGATGGAGGCCCTCACCGCGGTCTCCGTCGCCGCGCTCACCATCTACGACATGACCAAGGCCGCGGAGAAGGGGATCACCATCCAGAACATCCGGCTGGTCCGGAAGGAAGGCGGCAAGAGCGGGACCTGGGAGCGGCCCGGGGAGCGGATGGAAGCCGGACCGTAGTACGCCGGGGGAGACCCTGCATAGGCTGCAAACAGGGGGCAGAGCGGACTCACGCCGAGCCGCTGCTGCCCCCTTTGCGTGTCGCCCGAAGCGCCCGCCCCCTCCCCCAGTTTCATCTGGGACAGGAATCCAGGCATGGAAAGTAGAAGTATAAATGCGTCCCGTGTTGTCATTCTGAAAAAACGGAGGTCGATGACTGTGGTTTTCCGGCAGGCCCTGGACCGGTACCGGGCCCACCTGGGCCAATTCCTGCTCATCAGCCTGGTGGCGATGCTTCTCGCCGTTGGGATCCCCCTGCTGGTCTTCCTGACCTTTGGCGGCATGGGAGTGGCCATGGCCGTGGCGGGCGGGATCCTGGAAGGCGACCCCGGTCTGCTGCCGCCGCTCCTTGGGGCCGGGTTTGTCCTGGTGGGTATCTTCCTGGCCCTGCTCACCCTCTGGCTGCTGGGCCCCCTGGGTTACGGCATGCAGTTCTCCGCCGCCCGGGATGCCCTGACCGGACAGCCGGTCTCCCTGGTCCGGGCTCTTGCCGGGGCCGGACGGTGTTGGGGCCCGGGCCCTGGGCTTCAACCTTGTGGTTTTCGTCGTCCAGATGGTGGTCTTCGTGGTGGCGATGGTCCCGATCCTGGGCTGGCTGGTCTATCTGCTTTCCTTCTTTATCCTGCTTCCTGCCATCCTGTACGGCCTCTACGCCCTGTTCGCCGAGGACCTCTCCGTCAGCGCGGCCCTGGGCCGGGTCTGGGCGGGTATCACCCGGCGCTTCGAGGAACACTTCCTGGCGGGGCTGGTCCTGGTCGGCTTCGGCCTGGCCCTCTGGCTGGTGTCGCTGGTCCTGGCCCTGATTCCGATGGTGGGCTGGATGGCCGCGGCGCTGTTCTTCCTGGTCGGAGCGGGTTTCCTCCCCGTTTACTGCGGGCTGCGGTACCAGCTGAACGTCCGCCCCTACCTGGAGGAGCAGGGGCCCCCGGCGACCCCGTTCCCACAGGGACCCACGGCGTAGACCTTCCCCAGGGCCCGGCCGCGTCGACCCCCTCTGTGGCTGCCCCCCTCCCGGCAGCCTGCCCCCCGGCAGCCGGACGAAAATCTGGCTCGGAAAGGGGGGCTCTAGACTAGAAAGTGTGGGTTCCACAGAAGGAAAAGGCGGTACGCGAGCCAAGGGATTGAGTAGCCACACCACATCCCGGAGGTGGCTCGCGACCGCCTATGAATCAGATTATCCGCAAAC
>QGUP01000074.1 GCA_003242505.1 Bacillota bacterium | reverse complement strand
CCGCCCCCCACACCCTGAACCTGAGCTTCGTAGGGGTCCCCCGGGGCGAGGTGCTCCTCCACGCCCTGGAGCAGCGGGGGGTCTTCGTCAGCACCGGTTCCGCCTGCCACAGCCGGCGGCGGACCCTGAGCCACGTCCTGGAGGCCCTCCGGCTGCCCCCGGACCAGGCCACCGGGGCGATCCGGGTGAGCCTCTCGCCCCTCACCACCGAGGCGGACATCGACGCCTTTGTCGCCGCGGCCGCCCAGGCCGTGCCGGAGCTGCGGAGTTTGATGAGGTGACATCATGGAGCGGGTCGTCATCATCCGTTTTGGCGAACTGGGCCTGAAGGGCAAGAACCGGCCGGTCTTCGAGGACCAGCTCCGGGAGCGGCTCCGGTACGCGGTCCGGGACCTGAAGGGGATCCGGGTCCGGAAGGCCTTCGGCCGTTTCTACGTGGAGGTCGAGGAGCACCACCTGGAGGCGGCCCTCGCCCGGCTCCGCCGGGTCTTCGGCGTGGTCTCCATCAGCCCCGCCCTCCGGGTGGAGCCCAACCTGGAGGCGATCAAGGCCGCGGCCCTGGCAGAACTGGAGGCCGCCCTGGACGCCCTGCCCCAGGGCCGGAGCCGGCCGGTCCGGTTCAAGGTGGAGACCAACCGGGCGGACAAGCGGTTCCCCCTCTCCTCCCAGGAGCTGACCCGGGAACTCGGCCGGTTCCTCCTCCGCCGAGTCCGGAACCTGACGGTGGACGTCCACAACCCCGAGGTCCAGGTCTCCGCGGAGATCCGGGAGGGCCAGGCCTACCTCTACACCCGCACCCTGCCGGGGCCCGGGGGCCTGCCCTACGGCTCCAGCGGCAAGGCCTGCCTCCTCCTCTCCGGCGGCATCGACAGCCCCGTCGCCGGGTGGATGGCGATGAAGCGGGGCGTCCGGATCGAGCCGATCCACTTCCACAGCTTCCCCTTCACCAGCAAGCGGTCGGAGGAGAAGGTGCTGGACCTGGCCCGGGTGCTGGCCGGGTGGGCGGGGCCGATCCGGGTCCACCTGGTCTCGGTGACGGAGATCCAGAAGGAGATCCGGCAGCACTGCCCCGAGGACCTGCACATCACCATCCTGCGCCGGTTCATGTTCCGGATCGCCGAGCGCATCGCCCGGGAGGTGGGGGCCCTGGCTCTGGTCACCGGGGAGAGCGTCGGCCAGGTGGCCAGCCAGACCCTGGAGAGCATGGACACCATCGAGGCGGTCACCAGCATCCCGGTGCTGCGACCCCTGGTGGCCATGGACAAGGCGGAGATCATCGCCCTGGCCCGGGAGATCGGCACCTACGAGCTCTCCATCCTGCCCTACGAGGACTGCTGCACCATCTTCGTCCCCCGGAGCCCCAAGACCAGGCCCCGCCGGGACCAGGCGGAGCGGGCCGAGGCCCGGCTGGACGTGGAGGCCCTGGTGGCCGCCGCCCTCGCCAGTCGGGAGGTGGTCGAGGTGCGGCCCGACGACCCCCGCTCCCTCGCCCAGGGGGCGGCCGGGCCGGCTGCGGCCGGGGACGACCTCTTCCTGCCCCTGGACCTGCCGCCAGTGGAGGCGGAGGTCGCCGGGGCGGGCCCCGCGGACTCTGGGGAGGCGGAGCCGGAGGAAGCGCAGCCGGAGGCCGGGGAGCCGGAGGAGACAGCAGAGCCCGATGGGGGCGAGCGGGAAGGAGCCCCGGTCCGGGAGGAACCGTAACAGGCGGCGGCGTCTCTCTATTGGTGTGGCGACTTCTTTCCTTCTCTACGGCGGCTTCTGACCCTCAACAAGAAGAGATCCACCCCCGGGAGCGCGCTCCCGGGGGTAACTCACGCCGGGCGCCCCTCTGCCCCCCGCCCCCCTGACCCCATCCGGCCGTCCCCTCGTCACCGGAGGAAGGCCCGCCCCGCCCACCAGAGCTGGAGCACCATCAGGGCGGGCACCCCCAGCCAGAAGAGGGGCTTCCGGATCTTGTGGCGCAGGGCGACGATCCCCAGGGCGACCCCCGGGCTGCCGCCCAGGAGGGCCAGCCCCAGCAGGGTGCGCTCCGGCACCCGCCGGCCGCCCCGGCGGGCCTGCCACTTGTCCCAGGCCATGCAGAGAAAGCCGACCGCGCTCCAGAAGAGGACCCAGCTCCCCACCCAGAGGGGGGCGGGCAGGAGCCGGAAGCTCCCCCCTGGCCCCAGGCCGGTGGGCACCATCAGTTCTTCGCCCGCAGGTACTGGGCGGGCCACTGGACCTCCGCCCCGAGGATGCGGGCCGCCTGCAGGGGCCAGTAGGGGTTCCGGAGCAGCTCCCGCCCCAGAAGGACCAGGTCCGCCCGGCCGTTGAGCAGGATCTCCTCCGCCTGCTCCGGCCGGGTGATCAGGCCCACCGCCCCGGTGGGGATCCCGGCCTCCCGGCGGATCTTCTCCGCAAAGGGCACCTGGTACCCCGGCCCCACCGGGATCCGGGCGCCGCTCACGAGGCCGCCGGAGGAGCAGTCGACCAGGTCCACCCCCAGGGGCGCCAGGGCCCGGGCCACCCGGACCAGGTCGTCGGGCTCGAGGCCCCCGGCGACGTAGTCGCTCGCGGAGACCCGGACGAAGAGGGGCTTCTCCTCGGGCCAGACCCGGCGCACCGCCTCCACCACCCGCAGGAGGAGCCGCATCCGGTTGCCCAGGCTCCCGCCGTACTCGTCCTCCCGCTGGTTGGAGAGGGGCGAGAGGAACGAGTGGAGCAGGTAACCGTGGGCGGCATGAATCTCCACCACGTCAAACCCCGCCGCCAGGGCCCGGGCCGCCGCGGCCTGGAACGCGGCCACCACCTGCTCGATCCCCTCGGCGTCCAGGGGCCGGGGGGTCACCCAGTCCGGCCCGTAGGGCACGGGGCTCGGCCCCACCGGCTCCTCCGGCCCCTGCCCCCTGGTGAAGCTCCAGGCCTTCCGGCCCGCGTGGGCGAGCTGAATCCCCACGGCCGCCCCCTGGCTCTTGCAGTAGCGGACAATCCGGGCCAGGGGTTCGATCTGGCTGTCGTCCCAGAGCCCCAGGTCCTCGGTGCTGATCCGGCCCCGGGACTCCACCGCGGTGGCCTCGACGAGGATCAAACCGACGCCGCCCGTCGCCCGGGCGCCGTAGTGGACCAGGTGCCAGTCGGTGGCCCGGCCGTCAGCGCCGGCGCTGTACTGGCACATGGGAGACATGACGATCCGGTTCCGCAGGGTCACGCCGCGAAAGGTAATGGGCTCAAAGAGCAGGGGCACGGTCCACACCTCCGGAGGATGGCCAACCCCCCGCCAGCCGCCCACCCACGCTTAAACCCCGGATTTACCCCCTTCCCCAAGGGCCCGGAAACCGGGGGGCAAGGCCGGAAGCCGCCCGCAGTCCCCCCGCGAGCCCCGGCCCCTCCCCCTGCCAGCCCTTCCCTTCCGGGGGCCCTCCCGTCATTCATCCTTACAGATTATGGAAATCCGCCGCCCGAACCGGTATGCTGTTGGGCAACGGGATGGCCATCCCGGCAAACGCGGAGGTGAGGCCCCATGCGGCGATGGACGGCGCTCCTGTGCTTCTGGCTCCTGACCCTGGCGACCCTGATTCCCGGCCTGCCCCGGGCGGCCTGGGCCGAAGAGGTCCCGGCCGGGGAGTTCCCAGTCTTTCCCCAGCCGTCCCGGGCCGGAGAGTTCCCGGCCCTGGCGCAGGCGGACCAGCTCGACGGCCCCCTGGGCCGGCTCTTCTCCGAAGCCGCGGCGGAGTTCGGGGTGCCCGCTCCCCTTCTGGTCGCCCTGGGCTACGCCCAGACCCGGCTCGACGACCACGGCGGCGTCCCCAGCGTTGCCGGCGGGTACGGGGTGATGCACCTGGTGGACAACCCCGGCAACCAGAGCCTCCGGGAGGCCGCGGACCTCCTGGGCGCAGACCCGGAGGCCCTGAAGACCGACACCGCCCTCAACATCCGGGGCGCGGCGGCCCTCCTGGCCCGCGCGGCCCGGGAGGAGCACGGGGGGAAACTCCCCGGGGACCTGGCGGACTGGTACACCCCGGTGGCGGCGTACTTCCGCTTCGCGTCCGACTGGACCGCCCGGCTGGCGGCCGATGCGGTCTACGAGGCCCTGGAGCGGGGCATCGATGTCACCGTGAAGGGCGAGAGCCTCCACATCGCCCCCCGGCGAGTCCGGCCGAACCGAGGCCGCTACGAACAGGTGACCGCGGCCTCGCCGGTGGTCCAGAGCCCCGACTATCCCCCCGCCAGGTGGGTGCCGGCCCACAGCGCGAACTACACCGTCGCCAGCCGCCCCTCCAGCTCCCCCATCCAGTACGTGGTCATCCACGTCGCCCAGGGCTCCTACGCCGGCACCATCAGCTGGTTCCAGAACCCGGCCGCGGGGGTCAGCGCCCACTATGTCCTCCGCTCCAGCGACGGCGAGATCACCCAGATGGTCCGGGAGAAGGACATCGCCTGGCACGCGGGCAACTGGACCTACAACCAGCGGAGCATCGGCATCGAGCACGAGGGGTATGTGACGAACTGCACCTGGTTCACGGACATCCAGTACCGGGCCTCGGCGGAACTGGTCCGGAACATCACCGCCCGGTACGGCATCCCCCGGGACCGGCAGCACATCATCGGCCACAACGAGGTGCCCGGGGCGACCCACACCGACCCGGGACCCTGCTGGGACTGGAGCTACTACATGGGCCTGGTGAACGGCCAGCAGTGGAGCCAGGTGGTGGACAACGACTCCGCCAACTTCCAGGCCAGCAGCAACTGGGACTACAGCACCTGGAACAGCCAGAAGTACGGGGCCGGCTACCGGTTCGCCAGCCCCTGCCAGTGCGCCGACGGCGCCTGGTACATCTTCGACATCCCCGCCACCGGGTACTACGACGTCTACATCTGGTACCCGTCCCACGCCGACTACAACCCCAACGTGCCGGTGGCTATCATGACGGCCAACGCCAGCGGCGACGGGACCGTCCAGGTCAACCGCTACATCGACCAGACCCGGGACGGCGGCCGGTGGGTCCACCTGGGCACCTTCCGGCTCCTGGCCGGGCGCCGGGGGGTGGTGGCCGTCAGCCGCTGGACCAGCACCCCGGGCTATATCATGGCCGATGCGGTGCGGATCGTGCGGCGGTAGGCCGGTGCGGAGCGTCCAGCGGTAGGGCCCTGTGGGTGGCACGGCGGCAGCGCGATGGGGATGGTGCAGCGGTACGGCGCACAGCCAGCGGCAAGGGGCGGCCGCCTCGAAGGGAGAGGCGGCCGCCCCGACCTCGTCCGGCCGCCGGTACCCGGGGATGGGGGCCGGATTTCGGCGCCCCGGCGGCGTCTGCCCCACTCCGCCGCAGGATTCCAAGAAGCCGACTATTGACAAGGCGCTCCCTTGTCGTTAGATTGTTACACATACCATCCGGCGGGGTCGGCCGGGGGGCGGCCGGGAGGGAACGCCGTCCGCCCAGGCCGGGGACCGGGATGCATCGCCCTGGAGGTGAAGCCCTGTGGCCGTCATCACGGCGACCAACCTGCGCAAGGTCTTCCGGGTGGCCCGGAAGCCCGAGGGGGGCTGGGCCCGGCTCGCCGCCACCTTCCGACCCCAGTACGTGGAGCAGGAGGCGGTGCGGGGGCTCAGCCTCACGGTGGAGAAGGGGGAGTCCCTGGCCTTCATCGGCCCCAACGGGGCGGGGAAGTCCACCACCATCAAGATGCTGACCGGGATCCTCCACCCCACCTCCGGCGAGGCCCGGGTGCTGGGGTACGTCCCGTGGCTCCAGCGGCAGCAGCTGGCCTTCCGGATCGGGTCGGTCTTCGGCCAGAAGTCGCAGCTGTGGCTGCACCTCCCGCCGGTGGACACCTTCAACCTCCTGGCCCGGATCTACGAACTGGACTGGTCGGACTACCTCCGGCGCCGGGCGGAGCTGGTGGAGCTCTTCGAGCTCGAGGACCTGATGTACACCCCGGTCCGGAAGCTCTCCCTGGGGCAGCGGATGCGGTGCGAGATCGCCGCCAGCCTCCTGCACCGGCCGGAGATCCTCTTCCTGGACGAGCCGACCATCGGCCTCGACCCGGTGGCCAAGGGGGCGATCCGGGAACTCATCCGCCGGGCCAACCGGGAGGAGGGGGTGACGGTCTTCCTCACCTCCCACGACGCCGGGGACATCGAGCAGGTCTGCCGGCGGGTGATCATCATCAGCCACGGCCAGGTGGTCCTGGACGACACCGTAAATGCCCTCCGCCGGGACTTTCTCACCACCAAGGAGATCGACCTGAAGCTCGGCGTCCCCTTCGCCGGGGGCATCGACCTCCCCGGGGTGTCGGTGGTCAAGGCCCGGGGGCACGGGGTGAAGCTCTCGGTTGACACCGGCATCACCCCCATCGACCGGGTCATCAGCCACATCCTCCGGCAGTACCCGGTCCAGGACATCACCATCCAGAACCCGCCGATGGAGGCGATCATCGCCGCCATCTACCGGGGAAAGGCGGTGAACCAGTGAGCCGGTCGTCGGTGCTCGCGAGCCCGTCATCCCTGATGGTCAGCGGCCCGGCCCCCCGGCGGACCTCCCTCGGCCGGCAGGCCGTGAAGTACCTGGAGGTGGCCCGGATCACCCTCCGGTCCCGGTGGGCCTACCTGGGCGAGCAGCTTCTGGCCCGGGTCCACCTGGTGATCATCATGTTCGTCTTCGTCCAGCTCTGGCGGACCACCTACGCCGCGGAGGGAAGCGCCCGGGTGAGCGGCTTCACCCTCCCGGAGATGATCTGGTACCTGGTGGCGACGGAGGCGATCATCCTCTCCCTCCCCCGGGTCCACGCCGCCCTGCAGCAGGAGGTCCAGGGAGGAGACCTCGCCATCCGGCTGAACAAGCCCTACTCCTACCTGCTCTTCCACTACGCCGCCTTTGTCGGGGAGGGGCTGGTGCTCCTGGCCACCGCCCTGGGGATGGGGGGGCTCACCGCCTACCTCCTGGTGGGCGGGTTTGACTTCCGGTGGGAGGCGGTGCCGGTCCTGGCCCTGGTCTACCTGGTCACCCAGGCCCTGCACTTCACCTACCACGCGGCCATCGGCCTGCTCGCCTTCTGGACCGAAGACGTCATGGGGATCTTCTTCTTCCTCGACCGGGTGAAGTGGATCCTGGGGGGCATGCTCCTGCCCCTGGACCTCTTCCCGCCGGCCCTGCGGCAGCTGGCGGAGGTCCTGCCCTTCCGGGAGATGATCTACGGGCCGGCCCTGCTCTTCGTCCGGTTCTCCTGGCCGGCGGCGGCCGAGCTCCTCCTCCGGCAGGGGCTCTGGCTCCTGGCCCTGTCCCTGGTCTGCGTGGCCCTCTACCGCCTCGGGGTGCGGAGGGTGGACATCAATGGGGGGTAAGTACCTGGCCTTTATCGGCGCCTACCTCCGGGCCAACATCGCGGCGGCCCTGGAGTACCGGGCCACCCTGGCCACCCAGGTGCTGGGGATGATCCTGAACGACATCCTCTGGGTGGTCTTCTGGGTCCTCTTCTTCACCCGCTTCCCGGTGGTGAAGGGCTGGACCCTGGAGGACGTGCTCATCCTCTGGTCGAGCTTTGCCTTCAGCGCCGGCCTGGTCTACGGGCTCTTCTTCAGCGTCCGGCTGCTGCCCCGGCTGATCGTCGAGGGACAGCTGGACTACTACCTCGCCCTGCCCAAGGACGTGCTGGTCCACCTCCTGGTGAGCCGCATCCGCCCCTTCAACCTGGGGGACGCGCTCTTCGGGCCCCTCCTCCTGGTGACCATGGTCGACCTGACCTGGTCCCGGGTGGCGGTCTTCCTCGCCGCCACCCTCCTCTCCGCGGCGGTGCTGCTGGGGTTTGAGATCCTCGGCGGCTCCCTGGCTTTCTTCCTGGGCAGCGGCGACGCCCTCCACGAGCAGCTGAGCAACGCCCTCCTGCACTTTGCCAGCTACCCGGCCGGCATCTTTGAGGGTGGCCTGAAGTTCCTGCTCTTCACCGTCATCCCCGCGGGGTTCGTCACCTGGCTGCCGGTAGAGCTGATGCGGGCCTTCCGCTGGGATCTGTTCCTGGGCCTGGCCGCCGCGGCCGCGGCCTTCCTGGGCGCCGCGGTGCTGGTCTTCCGGGCGGGGCTCCGGCGGTACGAGTCCGGCAACCTGCTGGCGATGCG
>QGUP01000501.1 GCA_003242505.1 Bacillota bacterium | reverse complement strand
CCGAGGTGGTGGTGGAGCGGGAGACCTGGGAGGACCTGCTGCGGTTCGACCGGCTGCCGGAGCGGCTCCGGGTCGGGGCAGCTCGGCGGTAGGGAGGCAGCAAGGAGCCGGGGCCGGGCAGCCAGGTGGTCGGCAGCCTGGGTCAGCGCGGCGCAGCAGGGAGGGAGGAAGCCGGCCCCGGAGGGCCAATCTTAAGGCGAAGAGGAGGCGGAGGTCCCATGGACCAGTCGAGGCGGGAACGGCCGGCGGAGCCCGGGGACCGGCTCTCCCCCTACTGGACCAATCCGGAACCCAGCCCCCTGGCGGTGAAGGGCTACCGGGACTGGGTGGAGGAGCAGATCCAGGAGGCCATGGCCCGGGGCGACTTTGACAACCTCCCCGGTAAGGGAAAGCCCCTGGATCTGACGGAGAACCCCTTTGAGAAGGACTGGCTGGTCCACCACATCCTGAAAAACGCCAGCGTGGCGCCCGAGTGGATCGAACTGCGCCGGGAGATCCAGGCGGACCTGGCCTGGCTCCGGGACCACCCGGACCATCCCGGCCGGGCGGAGCGGATCCGGGAGACCAATCGCAAGATCGACCGGTACAACCTCCTGGTGCCCATCCCGAACCTCCAGTACCCCCGGCTGACCCCGGCCACCGCGCCGGGGGCCCGTCTTGCCCAGGCTGCGGGGGTCGAGGCCCCATCCTCCCCCGCCGGGGCGCCCCGGGCGGAAACCCCCGGAGCACAGCTGCCCCGGGCCGCCGGGGGCGGAGTCCAGCCGTCGCCGGAGGGATCCAGGTGACCAGCGGACCCGTTGTCGTGACCGCGCCGCCGCCGGACCGTCCCCGGCGGATCATCGTCCCCCACACCAACACCGACCCCGACGCCCTGGGGGCAGCGGTGGCCGCCCGGGTGCTCTACCCGGGGGCCGCGGTGGTGCTGCCGGGGCTGGTGCTGCCCGGCGCCGCGGAGTTTGCCTCCCTCCACCGGTACCAGGTCCGGGCCCGGAAGCCGAAGGAACTGGACCTGGACCGGCTGGAGATGGCGGTGGTGGTGGACACCCGGGACCCCGCCCGCCTCGGCCCCCTCCGGGAGGTGGTCCGGCGGGAGGGGCTGCGGCTCCACCTGTACGACCACCACCCGGGCGACCAGGGGGACCTGGCGGGCGAACTCGAGGTGGTGGAGCCCGTCGGCGCCACCTGCACCCTCCTCGCGGAGCTCCTGCAGGAGGCGGGGGTCCGCCCCTCGCCCTTCGAGGCCACCGCGCTCCTCCTGGGGATCTACGCGGACACGGATCACCTCACCCTCCCCACCACCGGCCCCCGGGACGTCCGGGCCGCGGCCTGGCTTCTAGAGCAGGGGGCGAGCCTCCAGGTGGTGGCCCGGTTCACCCGGCCGGAGCTGCAGCCGGCCCAGCAGGAACTGCTGGCCCAGCTCATCGCCCGGAGCACGGTCCACACCCTCCGGGGCGTCCGGGTCCAGGTGGCGGTGGGGGAGACGGCCGCCTACGTCGGGGGCCTGGCCCGGCTGGTCCACAAGCTCTGCGACCTCCGGCCCGCCGCGGCCACCTTTGTCGCCGTGCGGATGGAGGACCGGGTGCACCTGGTGGGCCGGAGCACCGTCCCCTGGGTCGACGCCGCCCGGGTGATGGCGGCCTTCGGCGGCGGCGGCCACCGGGGCGCGGCCTCGGCCACGGTCCGGGGGCTCAGCGCGGAGGCGGCGGCCGAGCGGCTCCTCCAGGTGCTGGCCGAGGTCGGGGTCGGCCAGCCGGTGACCGCCCGGGACCTCATGAAGACGCCGGTCCGGGCGGTGCCCCAGGACCTGTCCATCGGCGAGGCGGAGCGGCTGATGCTCCGGTACGGCTACTCGGGCCTGGTGGTGGTCGATGGCGGCCACCGGGTGGTGGGGGTGATCTCCCAGCGGGACGTGGAGAAGGCCCGGCGCCACGGCCTCACCCACGCCCCGGTGAAGGGGGTGATGAGCTCCCCCGCCCTCACCATCCCGCCGGACCTGCCCCTCGACGAGATCCAGGCGATCATGGTGGAGCGGGACATCGGCCGGCTGCCGGTGGTGGAGGAAGGCCGGTTGGTGGGGATCGTCACCCGGTCCGACGTCCTGGGCCGGCTCTACGGCGCGCCGGTCCCCCACTGGCACCGGCCCCTCTACGAGCCCGGGGC
>QGUP01000073.1 GCA_003242505.1 Bacillota bacterium | reverse complement strand
CTGCCGAATCTCCTGCCGGCTGCCCCGGAACTGGTACCGCCGGGCCTCTACCACCCCTGGGCCGGCGAGGCCGATCCAGACGGTGCCCACGGGCTTCTCCGGGGTACCGCCCGTCGGGCCGGCGATACCGGAAATGGAGACGGCCCAGGTGGCACCGCTCCGCTCCCGGGCGCCGGTGGCCATGGCCCGGACCGTCGCCTCGCTCACGGCCCCGTGGGCCGCGAGCACCTCCCGGGGTACCCCCAGGACCTCCACCTTGGCCTCGTTGCTGTAGGTGACGTAGCCCGCCAGGAAGTAGGCGGACGCGCCGGGCACCGCGGTAATCCGCTGGGCCACCAGGCCCCCCGTGCAGGACTCCGCCAGGGCCAGGGTCTCCCCCCGCTCCCGGAGGAGCGCCCCCACCGCGGTCTCCAGGTCCGTGGCGTCGGTGCCGTAGAGGTAGCGGCCTGCCCGCTCCCGGACCGCCGCCAGCACCGGGGCAAAGCGGCCCTCCGCCTCCTCCGGGGTCGCCGCCTTGGTGGCCAGCCGCAGGTGGACCTCCCCTACCTTGGCGTAGAGGGCCACCGTGGGATCGGACCGGGTCAGCAGGTCCTCCCCGAGCAGCTCCGCCAGCGCCGACTCACCGATGCCGCAGAACCGGAGGATCCGGGAGAAGAGCCGGAGGGGCCGGTCCCCTAGCCGGCTGGTGAGGTAAGGCACCACGTGGTCCGTGAACATCCGCTGCAGTTCGTGGGGCGGCCCGGGCAGCAGGATCAGCGCCTTGCCGGACCCGTCCCCCGCCGGCACGATCAGCCCCGGAGCGGTGCCCACTGGATTGGGCAGCACCGTCGCTCCCTCCGGGACCAGCGCCTGCCGCCGGTTGTTCTCCGGCATGGTCCGACCGGTGCGCCGGAACCAGCCCTCCACCTCCGCCAGCACCCCGGGGTCCAGCCGGAGGGGCCGGCCGGTCACCCGGGCGGCCACCTCCCGGGTGATGTCGTCCGGGGTCGGGCCGAGGCCCCCGGAGGTGATCACCACGTCGGCTCGGCTGAGGGCCTGGCGGAGGGTTGCCTCCAACCGGTCCGGGTTGTCTCCAACGGTTACCTGAAAGTACTGGTCGATCCCCAACTCTGCCAACCGTTGGCTCAGATACTGGGCGTTGGTATTCAGGATCTCGCCCAGGAGCAGTTCCGTACCTACGAAGACGCACTCGACGATCATCCCGCGTCCCCCTTCTCCAGGGTCCCGGGTGGAATTCGCCGCGCCCCAGTGGCTGTCCTGCCCCCGGGTCGCCGCCCGAGGCCGCGGCGACCGGGGCGCCCCGGGAAAGGCCCGATCCCCTGGTGCTGGGGCCGGAGCCTCCTCGGGTCCCGGGCCGATGCCCGTGCCGAAACCTGGCTAATCCCTTCTCTCCAGGCAAGTTTGACACTTCCGGAGCCTTCTGGAACTAGCGGTGTTGGTGTAGGATGCTCACAGGGCTTTGTGAACGCGTTCACAAACCCAAATAAGGGCGGACAGGGCCCTGGTTGCAACCAGAGTAGGCGGCCGACGGAAGCGCCGACAACGGGTGGAGAGCGATTCTGGGATACGGAGATCAGCTGACAGGGTGGTGAGCGGTGTGGCTGCATGCGGCTGTGGCGGCATCCAGCCCGACGATCCCCGGTTCCGGGAACTGGATGCCTTCATCGATGCCCATCGCCATGTGCGGGGCTCCCTGATCGGGGTGCTCCACCGGGCCCAGGAACTCTTCGGGTTCCTGCCGGAGGAGGTCCAGCAGCACGTGGCCCAGCGGCTGGGGATCCCGCCCAGCCAGGTATATGGCGTGGTCACCTTCTACAACTACTTCAACCTCCGGCCCACGGGCCGGTACACCATCCGGGTCTGCATGGGCACCGCCTGCTACGTCCGGGGCGCGGACAAGGTACTGCAGGCGATCCAGTCCGAGCTGAAGATCCAGCCCGGGGAGATGACCTCGGACGGCCTCTTCTCCCTGGAGGTCTGCCGGTGCATCGGCTGCTGCGGTCTGGCGCCGGCGATCATGGTCGGAGAAGAGGTCTTCGGCAACATGACCGACGCCAAGGTGCCCGAGGTGCTGGCCCGGTTCCGGCAGCAAGCCCAGGGTGGGGAGCCTGAGCCGGCGGTAGCCGCCGGAAAGGAGGGAGCGCGATGAGCCAGACTGTGACCCGGATCCGGTCTTTGGCGGACCTGGAGGCCCTGCACCGGCAGTACGCGCCGGAACTCGCCCTCCGCCAGGCCCGGGAGGCAGCCGCCGCCGTCGGGACGGAGCCCATCCGGGTGATGGTCTGCAAGTCCACGGGCTGCCGAGCCGCCCGGAGCGAGCCCACCGCCAGGGCCTTCCTGCAGGAGGTGGCGGCCCAGGGCCTCAGCGACCGGGTCCGGGTGGTCCAGGTCGGCTGCCTTGGTTTCTGCCGGATGGGCCCGGTGGTGGTGGTCCAACCCGGGGACATCTTCTACTGCCGCGTCCAGGTCGAGGATGTGCCGGAGATCGTCCGGGAGCACCTCCTGGGCGGCCGGCCGGTGGAGCGGCTCCTCTACGCCGTCAGCCCCAAGGAGAAGGCCCGGATCGCCGCCCGGAAGGACCTGCCCTTCTACAAGGGTCAGGAGCGCCGGGTGCTGAAGAACTGCGGCCTCATCGACCCGGACTCCATCGAGGAGGCCATCGGCGCTGGCCGGTACTTCGCCCTGGCCAAGGCCCTCCTGGAGATGACCCCGGAGCAGGTGATCGACGAGGTCAAGCGTTCGGGGCTCCGGGGCCGGGGCGGCGGCGGCTTCCCCACCGGCCGGAAGTGGGAGCTGGTCCGGGCCCAGCCGGGGCAGCCGAAGTACGTCATCTGCAACGCGGACGAGGGTGACCCCGGCGCCTTCATGGACCGGAGCATCCTCGAGGCCGACCCCCACGCGGTGCTGGAGGCCATGGCCATCGCCGGCTACGCCGTTGGCGCCGAGCAGGGGTACATCTACGTCCGGGCCGAGTACCCCCTGGCGGTCGAGCGGCTGACCACCGCGATCCGCCAGGCCCGGGAGCTGGGGCTGCTCGGGGATGACATCCTGGGCACCGGCTTCCGGTTCGACATCGAGATCCGCCTGGGCGCCGGCGCCTTCGTCTGCGGCGAGGAGACCGCGCTCATCGCGTCTGTCGAGGGGCAGCGGGGCATGCCCAGGCCCCGGCCGCCCTACCCGGCCCAGGCCGGCCTCTGGGGCAAGCCCACCCTCAACAACAACGTGGAGACCTACGCCAACATCCCCGACATCATCCTCAACGGCGCCGACTGGTTCCGGTCCCTCGGCACCCCCGCCTCCCCGGGGACCAAGGTCTTCGCGGTGGCGGGCAACGTCAACAACGTCGCCCTGATGGAGGTGCCCATGGGCACCACCCTCCGGGAGATCGTCTACGGCATGGGCGGCGGCATCCCGGGGGGCAAGGCCTTCAAGGCGGCCCAGACCGGCGGCCCCTCCGGTGGCTGCATTCCGGCGGAGTACCTGGACACGCCGGTGGAGTTCGACACCCTGGTGGAGCTCGGTTCGATGATGGGCTCCGGCGGCCTCATCGTCCTGGATGAGAGCAACTGCATGGTGGACGTCGCCCGGTTCTACCTGCAGTTCACCCAGGACGAGTCCTGCGGTAAGTGCCCGCCCTGCCGGATCGGCACCAAGCGGATGCTGGAGATCCTGGACCGGATCGCCAGCGGCCAGGGCACCATGGAGGACCTGGACGCCCTGGAGCAGCTGGCGGAGACCATCCGGAGCGCCTCCCTCTGCGGCCTCGGCCAGACCGCGCCCAACCCGGTCCTCAGCACCCTCCGGTACTTCCGGGAGGAGTACATCGCCCACGTCCGGGACAAGCGCTGCCCGGCGGGCAAGTGTAAGGAACTGACCCACTACCGGATTGACCCGGAGCGGTGCAAGGGCTGTGGCCTCTGCGCCCGGAAGTGCCCGGTGGGGGCGATTACCGGCGAGGTCCGGAAGCCCTTCGTCATCGACCCGGAGAAGTGCATCAAGTGCGGCACCTGCGCCGAGGTCTGCAGGTTCGCCGCCGTGGTCCACTGAGGGGGTGACGCCAGGTGATCCAGCTGACCATCGACGGCCGTCCAATCCAGGTCGAGCCCGGGACCACGGTCCTCGAGGCCGCTCGCCGCCTGGGGATCCGGATCCCGACCCTCTGTTACCTGAAAGAGATCAACCAGATCGGCGCCTGCCGGATGTGCGTGGTGGAGGTCAAGGGCTACCGGACGCTGCAGACCGCCTGCTCCCTCCCCTGCGCCGACGGCATGGAGGTCCGGACCAACACCCCGGCGGTGCGGGCCGCCCGCCGGATGGTCCTTGAACTGCTGCTTTCCGACCACCAGGTGGACTGCCCCACCTGCCTCCGGGCCGGGGACTGCGAGCTGATGCGCCTCGCCCAGGAGACGGGGCTGCGGAGCGTCCGCTTTACCGGCGAGAAGCACCCGGCCCGGGTGGACACCTCCTCCCCGGCCCTCGCGGTGGACAGCAGCAAGTGCATCCTCTGCCAGCGGTGCGTCGCGGTCTGCCGGGAGGTGCAGGGGGTCGCGGCCATCAGCCTCGCCGGCCGGGGCTTTGCCAGCCGGGTGGTGCCCTTCTTCGACCACGAGCTGGGGGAGGCCGCCTGCACCTACTGCGGCCAGTGTACCCTGGTCTGCCCCACCGGGGCGCTCACCGAGAAGGACGACACCGAGGCCGTCTGGGCCGCGCTCCTCGACCCCGAGAAGCACGTCATCGTCCAGACCGCCCCGGCGATCCGGGTCTCCCTGGGGGAGGCCTTCGGCCTGCCGCCGGGGACCGTCGCCACCGGTCAGATGGTGGCTGCCCTCCGGCGCCTCGGTTTTGACCGGGTCTTCGACACCAACCTCGGGGCGGACCTGACTATCGTGGAGGAGGCCTCCGAGCTGATCCAGCGCCTCCGGTCCGGCGGCCCCCTGCCCCTCATGACCTCCTGCTGCCCGGGCTGGGTGAAGTACGCCGAGCACTTCTGGCCGGAGTTCCTGGAGAACCTCTCCAGCTGCAAGTCGCCCCACCAGATGTTCGGGGCCATGGCCAAGACCTACTACGCGCAGAAGATGGGGATCGACCCCGCCAAGATCGTGGTGGTCTCCATCATGCCCTGCACCGCCAAGAAGTTCGAGGCCTCCCGGCCGGAGCTGGCCGGCAGCGGCTACCCGGACGTGGACTACGTGCTCACCACCCGGGAGCTGGCCCGGATGCTCCGGCAGGCAGGGATCGACCTCGCCGCGCTCCCCGAGGAGGAGTTCGACGCACCCCTCGGCATCTCCACCGGCGCCGGCGCCCTCTTCGGCGCCACCGGCGGGGTGATGGAGGCCGCCCTGCGGACCGCCTCCACCTGGCTGGAAGGCGAGCCCCGGCGGCTGGTCTTCACCGAGGTCCGGGGGCTGGAGGGGGTGCGGGAGGCAAGCCTTACCATCGCCGGACAGGAACTGAAGGTGGCGGTGGCCCACGGCCTTCGGAACGCCGCCCGGCTCCTGGAGCGGATCCGGAGCGGCGAGGCCACCTACCACTTCGTCGAGGTGATGGCCTGCCCCGGCGGCTGCGTCGGCGGCGGCGGCCAGCCCTTGCCCGCGGACGGCCCTGACTCCCTGCCGGCTCTCCGGCAGGCCCGGGTTCAGGCCATCTACCGGGTGGACGAGGCCAAGGCGATCCGCTACTCCCACGAGAACCCGGCGATCAAGCAGCTTTACGCCGAGTTCCTCGGCGAGCCCCTGGGGGAGGTGCCCCACCGGCTCCTCCACACCCACTACCACGCCCGGCAGCCCGTCGGGATTCGGGTGCGGTAATCTGGGGGTAACGTGACCCGGCAGGGCCCGGACCCGGTTCCGGGGAACATCTCCCTGGAGGTGAGGTTCACATGACCCATCGGCCGGTGCGGGTGGAGCGGGATGCCCTGGGAGAGCGGGAGGTTCCGGCGGAGGTCTACTGGGGGATCCACACCCTGCGGGCGCTGGAGAACTTCCCCCTCACCGGTCGGCCCGTCCACCCCGCCTGGGTCCGGGCCCTCGCCGAGGTAAAACTTGCCGCCGCCCGGGCCAACACGGAACTCGGCCTTCTGGACCCTGAGGTGGGCCGGGCCATCGCCGCCGCGGCCGCGGAGGTGGCCGCCGGGGCCCTGGCGGACCAGTTCCCTGTTGACGCCCTCCAGGGGGGCGCCGGCACCTCCTTCAACATGAACATGAACGAGGTGCTGGCCAACCGGGCCCTGGAACTCCTGGGGGAGCCCCGGGGGCGCTACGACCGGATCCATCCCATCGAGCACGTCAACCGCTGCCAGTCTACCAACGACACGGTGCCCACCGCCCTCCGGATCGCGGCAATCCGCCTGGTCCGGAGGCTGACCGAAGACCTTGCGGAACTACAGGCCGCGTTCCAGGCCAAGGAGGCCGCTTTCGCTGGGATCCAGAAGCTCGGTCGCACCCAGCTTCAGGACGCCCTCCCGATGACCCTGGGGCAGGAGTTCGGCGCCTGGGCGGAGGGGATCGCCCGCAGCCGCCGGCGCCTGGAGGATGCGGAGGACCGGCTCCGGGTGGTCAACCTGGGCGGCACCGCCATCGGCACCGGGGTCGGTGCCGCACCGGGGTTCGCCGCCCGGGCCCTCCACCACCTCCGGGAGGTGACCGGCCTCCCCCTCGCCCGGGCGGAGAACCTGGTAGATGCCACCCAGAACACCGACGTCCTGGCGGAGGTCTCCGGACTCCTCAAAGCCTGCGCAGCGGGACTGGTCAAGATCGCCTTCGACCTGCGCCTCCTCAGTTCGGGTCCCCGGGGTGGCCTCGGGGAGATCCGACTGCCTGCGGTGCAGGCCGGTTCCAGCATCATGCCCGGGAAGGTCAACCCGGTGATTCCCGAGGCGGTGACCCAGGTGGCTTACCAGGTGATGGCCGCGGACACCGCCATCACCCTGGCGGCCCAGGCGGGGCAGCTGGAGTTGAACCCCTTCCTGCCCCTCATCGGGGACAGCCTCCTCCGGTCCCTCGAGGCCCTGAGCGCGGCCGTCCGGATCTTCCGGGTCCGGTGTGTCGAGGGCATCGAAGCGGACCCGGAGCAGTGCCGCCGGCACCTGGAACGGTCCGCCGCCCCGGAGGCCGCCCTGGTGGGAGAGATTGGGTACGAGGCCGCCCTGGAGCGGGTGCGAGCCAAGCTGTCCCAGGGATGACAGGGAGGATCGAGAGGGGGTCCGAAGCATGGCCGGCACGCCCACGAGTCTCCGGTTGCACATCAGCTTTTTCGGTCGCCGCAACGTCGGTAAGTCGAGCCTTGTCAACGCGCTCACCGGCCAGGCCGTGGCCCTGGTCTCCCCGGTACCAGGCACCACCACCGACCCGGTGCAGCGGGCGATGGAACTGAAGCCCTTGGGGCCGGTGGTCCTCATCGACACCGCCGGCCTGGACGACGAAGGGGAACTGGGGCGGCTCCGGGTGGAGCGTACCCGGCAGGTGCTGGACCGGACAGACCTCGCGGTGGTGGTTCTGGAGTGTGGCCAGGAACCCGGGGAGCTGGAGCAGTCCCTCGTCCGGGCCCTCAAAGCCCGGCGGATCCCGGCGGTGGGCGCGGTGAACAAGGCGGACCTGGACCCCGCAGCCGCGGCCCGGCAGGCGGCCGCCTGCAGCAAGCGCTTCGGCTTTCCCTTCGTCCCGACCAGCGCCACGGGCAGCCCGGGGGTGGAACTGCTGCGGCAGGCGATCATCGACCAGGCCCCGGGGGACCGGCAGCAGATCCCGCTCCTGGCGGACCTGATCCGCCCCGGTGACCTGGTGGTGCTGGTGGTGCCCATCGACTCGGGCGCCCCCAAGGGGCGGCTGATTCTCCCCCAGGTCCAGGCGATCCGGGAGATCCTGGACGCCGGGGGCACGGCCCTGGTGGTCCGGGATCGGGACCTCCGGAAGGTGCTGGAGCAGCTGCCGGACCGGCCGGCACTGGTGGTAACCGACAGCCAGGTCTTCGCCCGGGTGGATGCCGACACCCCACCGGAGATCCCCCTCACCTCTTTCTCGATCCTGATGGCCCGGCACAAGGGGGACCTCCGGGAGCTGGTGGAGGGAGCCCGGGCCATCGCGTCCCTGCGCCCGGGAGACCGGGTGCTGATCGC
>QGUP01000500.1 GCA_003242505.1 Bacillota bacterium | reverse complement strand
CCCTTTAGTCTCGTGGCCTCGGGGATGTGTATAGGAGCCAGCCCGGGCACCACATCGGGGTGGCGGGCCCGCCGGGCCGCGGAGGCGGCCCTCGCCGCCGGGGCGGGGTCCGGCGCCGGCGGCAGGCCGGGGTCCGGCGCAGGCGCCGGCAGCGGGGCGAGAGCCGGTGTGGGGGCCGGCAACGCGGCTGGCCCTGGCCGCGGTCCAGGCGGTGACAGGGAGGCGGGCCCCGGCCGGGGGCGGGGAGAGCCCGCACCGGAGGCAGCCGGGCCGGATGCCGGGGCGCCTGCCCGCCGGGAGGGCGGGCGGCCCCGGGGTGGGGCGGCCCGGGAGGCCCGCCGGGCCCAGGCCTTGGTCCGGCAACTGGAGGAGCAGATCGCACGGCTGGAGGAGCGGAAGGCGGAACTGGCCGCCCGGCTGGGGGATCCCGAGACCTACCGCACCCCCCTGGGCCGGGAGCTGGTCGCCGAGTACGAGGCCCTGGAGCGGGAGTTGCAGCGGCTGTACCTGGCCTGGGAGGAGGCGGCGGAGGGGGTCCTGTAGTCCGGGAGGGGTTGTCATCCGGGCAGGTGCCGTGACCCACTGCCGGACTGCCGGCGCATAGCCCCCCGGGGGGCGGGCATAGCCTCCGGCAGGGGGTGGTGGGATGCTGGCGGCGGTGGTCCCGGCCCGGGATGAGGAAGGCCGGATTGGACGGGTGCTCCAGCGGCTGCTGCGGCTCCCCCTTGACCTCATCATCCCGGTGGTCAACGGCTCGGCGGACCGGACCTGGTCCGAGGTGCTGGCGGTCCGGGACCCCCGGGTCCAGCCCCTCCACTTCGCCGAGGCCCTGGGGCTCGACGTGCCCCGGGCCGTGGGCGCCCGGGCCGCCCTGGCCGCAGGGGCCCGGGGCGTGCTGTTTGTCGATGGGGACATGGCCGGCCATCTGGAGCCCGCCCTGCGGATGCTCCTCCAGTGGGTCCGCACCGGGCGGCTGGACATGGCCCTCTGCCACGTCCGGCGGTCCCCGCCGGTCCATCCCGGCTCCATGGCTTCCCGGGTCCAGGCCCTGCGGCTGGAGCTGAACCACGTCCTCGGCCTCCGGGCCCTGGGGGACGCCATCCCGTCCCACGGTCCCCACGCGGTCTCCCGCCGGTTTCTGCAAGCGGTACCCCTTCGGGAACTGGCCCTGCCGCCGGTGAGCCAGGCCCTGGCGGTCCGGGCCGGGCTCCGGGTGGGGGTGGGAGCGCTCCTTGACCATCGGGACCTGGGCCACTGCCCGCGCCCGGCGGAGCACCGGCGGCGGGTGGGGGAGACCCTCATCGGGGACTGCCTGGAGGCGATTGCCGCCTACCGGGGCCAGCCCCGGACCCGGGAGCGGGACGGGGTTGTGTACCTGGGGTACCACCCGGAGCGCCGGTTCGACCTCCTGGAGGAGGCCGGCAGGGAGCCGGGGGGCGCCGGGGCCCGGGAGGTGCAGACCGGACCCGGGGAATGGACATCCTAAGGGGCGGTTCGGCTCAGCACGGAGCGGAGCGGTTCGGCGGAGCACGGAGCCGGGGGGAGACGGGTTGTCCGGAGCGTTGTGGTACGAGGTGATCCGGCACGTACCGGCCCTGGTGCTGCGCACCGTCCTGTTGTACGGCGTGGTGCTGGCCACCATGCGGTGGACCGGCAAGCGGACCGTGGCCACCATGGCCCCCTTTGACCTCGCCCTGATGATCATGATCAGCGAGGTGGCGGCGATCCCCATCACGGAACTGGACGTGGACCTGGCCCACGGCCTGGTGCCGGTGATCCTCCTCGGCGCGCTCCACGTGCTGGTGACCACCCTCAACCTCCGGAGCCGCCGGTTTGAAGCCCTGACCGAGGGGAGGCCGACCCTCCTTATCTCCCAGGGACGGGTGCTGATGGAGAACCTGCGCCGGGAGCGGGTGAGCCTCGCCGACCTCAGCGCCGCCCTCCGGCTGCAGCAGGTCACCCACCTGGAGCAGGTGGAAGCGGCCTGGCTGGAACCCGGGGGCGGCGTCAGCGTCCGCCTGCGGCCCGCGGACCGGCCGGCGACGGTCCGGGACCTCGCGGCCCTGGCCGGGGCGGCGGAGGGGGCCCCTGCCCCGCCATCCCCGGCGGCGGGAGCCCGGGCTCCGGGCGGCGGAGCGGCGTACCCGCCGGTGGCCTCGCACCCCGG
>QGUP01000072.1 GCA_003242505.1 Bacillota bacterium | reverse complement strand
CCCAACGGCCAGCTTGATACCCACATGCCGCTGCTGCCCCCGGCCACGCACCCAGACCTCGTCCGCCTCCACGTACAGTCTCCGGGCCCGCCGGCCGCCCGCAGGCAGTTCCCCCTCCTCGAAAACCTTCCGCTGCCCCTTCACAGCCCGCCGGCGCAGTTCCGCTCCCGCCTCCTGCACCTCCTGCCAGAGGGTCATCCCCCGGATGTCCACGTTCTCCAGGGTCACCACCCGCAAAACCTCCGCTGCCCGGCGATACGGCATCTCCGCTGCCAGGGCCACTGCAACCTTCCGCAGCCACGGCGACAGCCGCTGCCGCGGCTCCAGCCCCAGCACCTCATCCAACAAGTACCGCCCCCGGCCACCCTCCCGGTCCACGTAGTAGCGCCGCTCAATCCTCAACTCGCCAAAGGGTGTCAGCACCGTGCGGGCCCTGGTGTGAACACTCCGCAGCCGCCGCTTGTCCCGCTGCTCAAGCAACCGCTCATCCAGGTTCCGGCACGCAGCCTCCAGCAGCCGCCGTGTCGCTTCGTTCATTACCCGATACACCCCGACCTCCAGCGCCTCCAGGTCGGGGCTTCCCGTCAGCAGCTTGTACACTTCCTGCACCACAAACAGGACAATCTCGACGATCTCTCGAATCAACCACATGAGACCTCACCGCTCCCTCGACCCTGTGTCGAGACCTGGTTGCTGGGGTGTACAACCAGCGGTGAGGTCTCTTCGTCTTTCTACTCACCGGCACCTACCGAAACTTTATACGGCCGGGTCCCAGGGAAACCAAGGAAAGAAGAAAAGACAACCCCCCGGGAGGGGCGTCTCCCTCCAGAGGGGTTGCCGCAAAAAGGGGCTGTCGCTGCAAGGGGAGTTGTCGCTACAAGGGGAGCCGTCAGGGGGCTAGAAGCCACCGCCCCGGATGATGGGGCCCGACTGGACCCGGGCCGGAGGGGCCGCCACTGCGGTCCCCGCCACCAGCAGGGTCCCCAGGACCAGCAGCACCGCCGCTGCCAGCTTCCGCATCGCCTCTCCCCCCTTTCTCCCCACAAGGGGCATCACTGGTGCATTTCAATGAGCAACCGGACCAGGTGGGGGTCGAGCTGGCTGCCCGCCATCTCCTGCAGGATCGCCAGGGCCTGCCAGTGGCCGTGGGCCCGACGGTACACCCGGTCCGAGGTGAGGGCGTCGTAGACATCGGCCACCGCCAGGATCCGGGCCAGGAGAGGGATCTCCTCGCCCCGGAGGCCGTCCGGGTAGCCCCGGCCGTCCCAGCGCTCATGGTGGTGCCGGATCGCGGCCAACCCGTCCTCCTCCAGGCCGAAGGGGCGGAGCATCTCCGCGCCCACCACCGGGTGAACCCGGATCCGCTCCCACTCCCGGGGCGTCAGGGGGCCGGGCTTCGCCAGGATCTGGGCATCCACCGCCACCTTGCCCAGGTCATGGAGCCGGCCGGCGTACCGGAGCAGCCGGAGTTCCCGGGGGCCCAGGCCCACGGCCTCTCCCAGCAGCACCGCCAGGGCGGCCACCCGCTCGCAGTGGTTCCGGATGTAGGGGTCCACCGTCTCGAGCTCATCGGTCATGTCCAGCACCGCGGTGAGGAAGTCCAGGCCGGGGATCGGCGACTGGGGCGCCGGCGGCAGACGGCCGGCCCGGGCCTGGAGCACCTGCTGCAGAGCGTCCACCACCCGCTGCCACTCCGGCACCCGGCCCAGCTGGGAGAAGTAGGCCGCGGCCCGGTTGAGGTAGCGGAGGGCCAGGTGGGTCTCCCCCCGGTCGGCGAAGACCCGGCCGAAGAGCTCCGAAAGCTTGGCGACCTCCTCCTTGTCCAGGGTGGCCACGTCCGCCAGCAGGGCCTCCAGGGCCCGCGCCGCACACCGAAGGGCGCCGTCCAGGTCACCCTCCTGGTGAGAGAGGCGGCCGAGTTCCGTCAGGATGTACCCCAGGGGCGGTGGGTCGAAGCGACCCGCGGCCCGATCCCGGACCATGCCTTCGGCCAGGGTCAGGGCCTCGCTCAGGGCGGACCGGGCCCTCCTCCGCTCCCCCAGTTCCAGATGGGCAATCCCCAGGTTGGTCAGGGAAGCCACCACCCCCCGGGGGTCCCCCAGGCGCCGGTAGTGGTCCAGGGCCTGCTCCGCGGCCTGCCCCATCCCCGTCCAGTCCTGTACTCGGGCCAGGGCAGCGCTCCGGTTGAGGAAGGCCGCCGCGGCCAGGTCCGGGCTCCCCAGCGCCTCGGCCTGCCGCACCGCCTCCTCCGCGACCTGCCGGGCTTCCCCGTCAGCCCCCAACCAGTGCAGGGAGACAAAACGATTAAGATGATACCGAACTCGCTGGCGGGGATCCAAGGCGGGGCTGTCCAGGTACGGTTCCGCCCGGCGCAGCCAGCCCAGGGCCGTGCCGTGCTCTCCTCGGAGTTGCTCGGCAGAGGCCAGGGCATTGAGGGCCGGCACCACCTGGTTGGGATCGCCCTCGGGCTCCACGGCCCACAGCCACTCCTCGAAGTGGCAGGCTGCAGCCACCAGCAGGCCCCGCTGCAGCAGCCGGAGCCCCTGTTCCCGGCACCGCTCCGCCAACCGGCGGCTTTGTGAGTGGGCCAGCACCCCCCCGGTCACGCTGGCCAACCTTCTGCCACCTCCCCTGTCGGAACCGGCCGGGGCCCACCCGGGCCACCCGCCCCGGGCGGCAAAGGAAGGCGCCCGCCGCCTGGGCATGCCCGGGCGACGGGCGCGCTGGCCCGGCGCCTCCCGGCAGCCAGACGACCGTGGCGGGCCCGCCGGCCCGCTGTAGGCTCTTGGCTTTGCGCCCCCGGCTTTCGCCGAGTTTGCCCTTGGCGGGAGACCTTGGTGCAAAGACGACAGCAGGAACCTCTGGATGGAGTTAGTTGCGTGGCACTAACAAATCCTCTTGCAAAACATTAAACCGTACTTTGGCTCGCGATGCAAGACGTTTGTGGTGAGCAAAATAGGGAAGCCAAAAAAGCCGGGGGTCCGGTACACCAGGGGCCCCCATCACGCTCCCAGCAAACCGGCTCACGCCTTTGGCGAGCCGGTTCCCTCTGCCAGCGAGGCTGCTCACTCTTCCAGGTAGCCCGCTCATACTCCCAGCAAGCTTGCCCAGTCTCCCAGCAAGCCGGCTCACTCTCCCAGCAAGCTTGCCCACTCTCCCGGCAAGCCTGCTCACTCTCCCAGCAAGCCCGCGGCGGCCAGCACCCGGCGGAGTTCCTCCCGCTCTTCCGCCGTCGCCTCCACCAGGGGGAGGCGCAGGCCGCCGACGGGAAAGCCCACCAGTTCCAGGGCCGCCTTCACCAGGATCGGGTTGGTGGTCCGGAACAGCCCCTTGAAGAGGGGCAGCAGCCCCCGGTGAATCCGGGCCGCCTCCGCGACGTCGCCCCGGATGTAGGCGTCGATCATCCGGCGCATCTGGGGGGAGACCAGGTGGCTGGCGACGCTCACCACCCCCACCGCGCCCTGGGCCATCATCGGCAGGGTGGCGGCGTCGTCGCCGGAGTAGACCGCAAACCCCTCCGGGGCCTGGGCCAGGACCGGCCCGACCTGGTCCGCCACACACTCCTTGAGGGCCACCACGTTCGGGCAGTCCCGGGCCAGCCGGGCGACCGTCGCCGGCGCGAGGTTGACCGCGGTGCGGCTGGGGACGTTGTACAGCATCACCGGCAGCCGGGTCGCGTCGGCGACGGCCCGGAAGTGCCGGTAGAGCCCCTCCTGGGGAGGCCGGTTGTAATAGGGGGTCACCAGCAGGATGCCGTGAACCCCGGTGGCCTCCGCCTCCCGGGTGAGGGCGATGGTCTCCTCGGTGTTGTTGTTGCCGGTCCCGGCGATCACCTGGACCCGGTCCCCCACCTCCGCCACCACCTCGGCGAAGAGCCGCAGCTTCTCCTCCCGGGTGAGGGTGGGGGATTCGCCGGTGGTGCCGGCCACCACCAGGGCGTCGTTGCCCTGGTCCGCCAGCCGGCGGGCAAGCTGCCGGGCCCGGGGGTAATCGACGCTGCCGTCCCGGGCCAGGGGCGTGACCATCGCGGTGATCAACCGGCCAAAGGGTGGCATCCTCTCACCTCCTGCGGGTTGCGATAACCCCTCCTGTGGGCTGCGATAACCCCTCCTGTAGGTTGCGATAACCCGTCCCGTCCCTGGCCGCCGTCACCGGCCGCGGGCCTCCCCGAGGCCGAAGCCGGTATGGAGCGCCCGCACCGCGGCCGCCAGGTCCTCCTCCCGGACCAGGCAGGAGATGGTGACGTGGGAGTCCGCGGTCTGGAGGATGGTCACCCCGGCCCGGGTCAGGGACTCCACCACCGTCGCCATCACCCCCGGGCGGCCCCGCATCCCCGCGCCCACCACCGAGACCTTGGCGCAGCCCGTGCGGATCTGGGGAGAGAGCCCCAGGTCCCGGAGGAGGGTCCGGGCCCGGTCTGCCTGCCCCTGGTCGACGCAGAAGACCTGCCGGCCGGGGGAGAGGTTGATGAGGTCGATGGAGATGCCGGCCTCCGCGAGGCGGCGCAGGGCCTCCTGGCCCCGGCCGTCCTCCAGCGACACCTCGAGGTGGACCTGGGCCAGGTGCGGCACGTAGGTGACACCGGTCACCGGCCCCAGGGGGCGCAGGGCCGCCAGCTCCAGGCCGGCCGCCTCCGGGGCGTAGGTGACCAGGGTACCCGGGGCGTCGGAGAAGGTGGACCGGATCCGGAGGGGCACCTGGCTCTGCATCGCCAGTTCCACCGCCCGGGGGTGGACGACCCGGGCGCCGGTG
Source organism: Bacillota bacterium (assembly GCA_003242505.1). Classification (GTDB taxonomy): domain Bacteria; phylum Bacillota; class Sulfobacillia; order Symbiobacteriales; family ZC4RG38; genus ZC4RG38. The sequence continues at coordinate 3,385 of QGUP01000072.1, read as the reverse complement.
TGGGCCATCTGGGCGGCCTCGTCGTAGGTGGCCACCGGCAGGGGCCGGGCCTCGGGCAGGAGCCGGGGGTCGGCGGTCATGAGGCCCTCCACATCGGTGTAAATCTCACAGCTCTCCGCCCGGAGCGCCCCGGCCAAGGCCGCCGCGGTGGTGTCGGACCCGCCCCGGCCCAGGGTGGTGAAGTCGCCCCCGGGCCCCTCCCCCTGAAAGCCGGCCACCACCGGCACGGTCCCCTGCTCCAGCAGGGCCAGCAGGGGCCGGGGGTCCACGGCCCGGATCGACGCCTCGCCGTACCGGCCGTCGGTGCGGATCCCCGCCTGGCCGCCGGTAAGGGCCCGGGCCGGGATCCCCCGGCCCACCAGCACGCCGGTCACCACCGCCGCGCTGATCAGCTCCCCACAGGCCATCAGGAGGTCCCGCTCCCGGGCCGGGATCTCCGGGCTGTGCTCCCGGGCGAAGTCCAGGAGGGTGTCGGTGGCATAGGGGTCCCCCCGGCGGCCCATCGCGGAGACCACCACCACCGGCCGCAGGCCCTCCCCCAGGGCCGCCTCGACCCGGGCCGAGAGCCGGAGCCGCCCCTCCGGGGTCGCGACGGACGTGCCGCCGAACTTCTGGACGATCACCCGCACGGGGCCCCCTCCTTTGCCACGGGGGTCGCCCCCCTCGCTGCCCCCCAGGCTCCCTCGCGGCCAGAGCCCTGGCCGCATCCCCAGGCCCGCTACCGGAGCCCTTCCCGGATCAGGAACTCGGCGATCTGGATCGCGTTGGTGGCTGCGCCCTTCCGGAGGTTGTCGCTCACCACCCAGAGCCAGAGGCCCGTGGGGGAGGAGAGGTCCTCCCGGATCCGGCCGACGAAGACCTCGTCCCGCCCCGCAGCCATGACCGGGTCGGGGTAGGCCGGGGCGGCGGGGTCGTCCACCACCACGACTCCGGGCATCCGGGCCAGGACCTCCCGGGCCTGGGCCGCGGTCAGCTTCTCCTCGGTCTCCACCAGGACCGCCTCGGAATGGCCGGTGAAGACCGGCACCCGGACCGCGGTGGCCGCGATGGGCAGGTCCGGCAGCCCCAGGATCTTCCGGGTCTCCAGGGTGAGCTTCATCTCCTCCCGGGTGTACCCGTTCTCCTGGAAGCTGTCGCAGTGGGGCAGGACGTTGAAGGCGATGGGCCGGGGATAGACCCGGGGCTCCGGGTCCTCCCCTGCCAGGACCCGGGGCGCCTGCCGCCGCAACTCCTCCACCGCCTCCTTGCCGGTGCCGGAGACCGCCTGGTAGGTGCTGACCACCACTCGCCTCAGCCCCGCCGCGTCGTGGAGGGCCTTGAGGGGCAGCACCAGCTGGATGGTGGAGCAGTTGGGGCTGGCGATGATCCCCCGGTGCTGCCGGATCGCGTCGGGGTTGACCTCCGGCACCGCCAGGGGCACCTCGGGGTGCATCCGCCAGTAGGAGGACTTGTCGATCACCACCGCGCCCCGGCGGACCGCCTCGGGGGCCAGGTCCCGGCTGGCCTCGTTGGAGGCGGCAAAAAAGGCGATGTCGACCCCGGCAAAAGCGTCGGGAGTCGCCTCCTCGATGACCAGTTCCTCGCCCCGGAAGGTGACCGTCTGTCCGGCGCTCCGGGCGGTGGCCAGGATCCGGAGCTTGCCGACGGGAAAGTCGCGCTCCTCCAGGAGGCGCACGAGGGTCTGGCCGACCAGGCCGGAGGCGCCGAGAATGGCGACGTTCTTCATCCCTGTTTCAACCCTCTCTCTGCCGCTGCGCCCCCGGAGGTCGGGCCCTATGGGCTGATCGGGGGCGGGCCCAGGAGCAGGGGCTGGAGCTGGTGCCCCTCGAGGGCGGCAGCGATGGTGGGCACAAGGTACTCCTCGATCCGGGCATCCACGGAGGTGGGCTTGGTCACCGGATTGTCCTGGCCGAAGGGGACGAAGTAGACCCCCCTGGCCGCCAGGAGGATGCCCAGGTTCTTCGCGTTCAGCCCCAGGATGTCATTGGAAGTAATGGCCAGGACCACGGGCCGGCCGTTGCGCAGGGTGGCCTTGACGGCCATGCAGACAGGGCTGTCGTTGATGGCGTTGGCGATGCGGGCCAGGGTGTTGCCGGTACAGGGGCAGACCACGGTGCAGTCCACCTCCCGCCGGGGGCCGAAGGGCTCCACCTCGGGGATGGTGGTTAGCGGCTCCCGGCCGGAGATGGCCCGGGCCTGCTCGATCCAGTCCTCAGGCTTGCCAAACCGGGTGGCGGTGGTCTTGAGGCTATGGGAAAGGACCGGGATCACCTCGGCGCCTGCGGCCACCACCTGGGCCATGGCCCGCAGGGCCCGGTCCATGTTGCAGTGGGAGGCGGCCATCGCAAAGGCGATGCGCCGGTTCTCCAGCACCCCCATCCGCGTCACGTCCCCTCCCGGGGCTCCGCCGGGGGAGCCCCTTCCAGGCAGCGGACCACCAGGCGGGCGAGGATGCGGCCGGCGGTGACCGGCGCCACCTTCCCCGGCAGCCCCGGGGCCAGGTCGGCGCGGATCCCGAGCTGCCGGGCCGCGGCCCAGTCCACGCCCCCGGGGGCGGAGGCAAGGTCGACGATCACCCCGTGCCGGGGCAGGACCCCGAGGCGCTCCTGGGTCAGCACCAGGGCCGGCACCGTGTTGAAGACGAAGTCCGCGGACCGGAGCCCCTCCTCCAGCCGATCCCAGGGCAGGGGGCGGAGCCCCAGGGCCCAGGCCCGGGCCAGGTCCGCCTCCTTGCGGGCGGCGGCCGTCACCCGGGCGCCGAGCCCCTGGAGCATCCGGGCCAGGACCAGTCCGGTCCGGCCGAGCCCCAGGACCAGGGCGTCGCTGTCGAAGAGGCAGAGGGGTGAGGCGGCCATGGCCATCTGGATCGCCCCCTCCGCGGAGGGGACCGCGTTGGCCAGGGCGAAGTCGTCCCGGTCCCGGTACTCCACCAGCCGCAGGCGGCGCTCCCGGGCCGCCTGCCGCAGCCACTCCGGAGCCAGGCCGGTCAGCACCAGGCTCCCCGGCGGCAGCCGGTCCAGGTCCCCCGGCTGAAGCACAAGGGGCCCGGCCCCGGGCTCTGTGTACACCCGCCCGTCCTCGGCCACCCCCTGGACCGGCAGGAGCACGGCCCCGGCCCCCGCCAGGGCGGCCCCGGCGTCCCGAAAGACCTCCGTCCCTGGCGGAGCCGCGCCGGAAGGCAACCCCGCGGCCCGCACCCGGGCCCCGAGGGCCGCCAGTTCCCCCGCGGCCACCGGCATCCGGGCGTCGCCGCCCAGGACCGCCACCGCCGTACCCCTGACCCCCATCCCCGTCCCCCCCGGCGTCCGCTGCCTCACCGCCAGCATATGGCGGGACCCCGGGGGGGGGGGGGGGTGGGGGGGGGGGTTGTTGTTACCAATCCGCC
>QGUP01000499.1 GCA_003242505.1 Bacillota bacterium | reverse complement strand
GGGACCGTCTCAGCAGCCGGGGGCGGCGGCGTGGCGGAGGGGGGGGTGGGCCCCTCGGCGGGGATGGGCATCTCCGGCCGGCCGGTCCAGTTTGAGGAGCTGGACCGGGACCCGCCGGCCGGTGAGCCCCCGAAGGTGGACACCCGGAACCTGGACCTGCTCCTCGACGTGACCCTGCAGGTGACGGTGGAGCTTGGCCGGACCCAGCGGCAGATCCGGGACGTCCTCGCCCTGGCCCCGGGGTCGGTGCTGGAGCTGGAGAAGCTCGCCGGCGAGCCGGTGGACGTGCTGGTCAACGGCAAGCTCATCGCCCGGGGCGAGGTGGTGGTCATCGACGAGCACTTCGGGGTCCGGATCACCGACATCATCAGCCCGGCGGAGCGGGCTGCCTCCCTGGGGCGCTGACCGATGCGGGGAGTTGGCGAAGCCGCCGTCTACCTTCTCCTCTTCGCCCTGGTGGTCAGCCTGGCGTACCTGGTGCCCCGGCTCCTGGGCCCGGGCCTCGGGGCGGTGGGCCGGGGCCGCCGGATCCGGGTGGTGGAGGTGCTGCCCGTGGGCCGGGACCGGGCCCTGATCCTTGTGGAGGTCGCGGGCCGGTACCTCCTCATCGGTTCCGGCCCCCAGGGGCTGACCTGCCTGGCGACCTTTGCAGACCCGGATGCCATCGCCCGGCTGCAGGCGGAGCCGGGCCCCGGCGCCCCGGGGCCCTGGACCGGTCCCGGGGGCCGGTTCCCCGGGACGGACCCCTTTCGGCGGGTCCTCGAGCGCTTCTTCCAGAAGGGACACGAGTGAGCCATGCGCCGACGACTGAGGCAGACCCTGCGGCTGTGGCTGCCGCCGGTGCTCCTGGCCCTGTTCCTCTTGCTGACCGCCGCCCAGGCCGGGGCCCAGCCCGAGGAGCCGATTCCCCTCCCCCTGCCGGAGATCCAGATCGGGGTGGAACCGGCGGACGAGCCCCAGGAAGTGGTCGCCAGCCTGCAGATCCTCTTCCTGCTGACGGTCCTCTCCCTCGCCCCGGCTCTCCTGGTCCTCACCACCTCCTTCACCCGGATCGTGGTGGTGCTGGCCTTCCTCCGGAACGCCCTGGGCACCCAGAACATGCCGCCTAACCAGGTGCTCATCGGCCTGGCGCTGTTCCTCACCTTCTTCGTCATGCAGCCCACCTGGGCCCAGATCCACCAGAACGCCCTGCAGCCCTACCTGGCAGGGGAGATCACCCGGCAGGAAGCCCTGGCCGCGGCCGAGGCGCCGCTGCGGGAGTTCATGTTTCGGTACACCCGGGAGAAGGACCTGACTCTTTTCATGGAAGCGGCCCATCTGCCGCCCCCCCAGGGGCCGGAGGACGTGCCCTTCTGGGTGCTGGTCCCCGCCTTCGCCCTGTCGGAACTGAAGACGGCGTTTCAGATTGGATTTCTCATCTTCGTGCCTTTCCTCGTGATCGACATGGTGGTGGCCACCACCCTGATGTCCATGGGCATGTTCATGCTGCCGCCGATGCTGGTCTCCCTGCCTTTCAAGATCCTCCTCTTCGTGGTGGTGGACGGCTGGCATCTGGTGGTGGAGCAGTTGCTCCTGAGCTTCCAGTGACCGCAAAGCAGGTTCCACTCGGGCCGGGGCTCCCCAGGCCCCGGGGGAAGAGGGAGAGCCGTGAGCGCGGAGATGGTGATGACCCTGGGCCGGGAATCCCTCGTGACGGTGCTGCTCCTCACCGCGCCGATCCTGGGCCTGGGGCTCTTGGTGGGGCTTTTGGTCAGCCTCTTTCAGGCCACCACCCAGATCAACGAACAGAGCCTGGCCTTCATTCCCAAGATCCTCGTGGTGATCCTGTCGATCTTCCTCTTTGGCCCCTGGATGCTCAACACGATGATGGACTTCACCCTGCGGGTCTTCGCCCGCATTCCGGACCTGGTGAGGTAGGGTAGGGTGGATCGCCTCGAGCTCTTCCTCGGCCGCCTCGACCTGTTCCTGCTCCTCTTCTCCCGGTGGACGGGGCTCCTGGCCACGGCGCCGGTCTTCTCCCACCGGCTGATCCCGGTCCAGGTCCGGGTGGCCCTGGCCGTGGTCTTCAGCCTGATCGCCCTGCCCCTCTTCGCCGGTGATCCGGCCCTCGCCTTTCCCGGGGACCTGGCCCTGGCGGTGATCCGGGAACTGATCACCGGCATGCTGGTGG
>QGUP01000498.1 GCA_003242505.1 Bacillota bacterium | reverse complement strand
CGCCGCCGTCTCCCCGCAGGCGGCCACCGGGTCTGCCGCCGCGGGGGCCAGACCCAGGTCCCGGATCAACCGGGCAAAGGCGGGAAGGTCCAGGGCCGGGCCGCCCTCCTGTCCGGCCCCTGCGGGCGCCAGGGAGACCTCCACCACCAGCCCGTCGAGCCCCGCGGCCAGGGCGGCCCGGGCCAGGGGGGCGACCAGCTCCCGCCGGCCCGCGCCCCGGCTCGGGTCGACCAGCACCGGCAGGTGGGAGAGCCCCTTGGCGGCCAGGGCCGCGGCGAGATCCAGGGTGCTGCGGGTGTACGGTTCGAAGGTCCGGATCCCCTGCTCGCAGAGGATGACCCGGTCATTGCCGCCGGCCAGGACGTACTCCGCGGCGAGGAGCCACTCCTCGACGGTGGCCGCGGGGCCCCGGGCGAGGAGCACCGGGCGGCTGACCCGGCCCAGGGCCTTGAGCAGGGAGTAGTTCTGCATGTGCTCCGCCCCGACCTGGAGCACGTCGGCGTACTCCGCCGCCAGGGAGAGTTCCCTGGCGTCCATCACCTCGGCCACCACCAGGAGCCCGGTGGCCTCCCGGGCCGCGGCCAGGAGCCGCAGCCCCTCCTCCCCGAGCCCCTGGGAGCGGTAGGGGGAGGTGCGGGCCTCCGGGGCGCCGCCCCGGAGGGCATGGGCCCCGGCGGCCCTGAGCCCCCGGGCCGCGGCCAGGATCTCTTCCCGGCCCTCCACGGCGCCGAGGTCGGCGATGATGAAGGGCCGCCCGCCGCCCACGGCCAGGCCAGGGGCCACCGGCACCTCCCGGGTCTGCCCGGCGCTGCGGGCCACAAGCAGGTTCCCACCCATGGCCATGACCATCTCCCCCCGTCTTCCCGGCTGCGATCCAAAGCAAAAATCCCGCCCCGGCAAGGGACGGGATCGACATCCCGCGGTACCACCCTTCTTGGCCGCCAGCCTGGCGGCCCCCTCTTTCGGGTGCGGGAGAGCCCGGCTCTCCGTACACCCCGCCCGGATAACGGCGGGCTGCCGGCCGCGCCTACCCACGGAGCAGGGCTCCGCTTCAGCGGGCAGCTCCCGGGCGAACTTCGGTGCGGACCGCCATGGGGCGCTCGCAGTCCAGGGCAACCCCTCCCTGGGATGGCGGCTCCCGCCCTACTTTGCCCGTTCACAGCCGTTGGTCTGTACCGGTGGATTGGAGCGAATTTTACCACGCATCCGCGCCGGGTGTCAAGGGGGGTGTTCCGGAGCCTTCTGCCCTGCGCCGGCATTTGTCCCGGGCCCTTTCCTCTGGTAAAATGGTGCACGAAGGGCGCTGGGAGCCCCCGTGGCGAGCCCGGGGCGGTGCCCCTCCTTCGGTTCCGGTGCCGCGGTCTGTCTGCCAGGGACTCTGAGGGGTGAGTGGGCAGATGAAAGATCTGCTGTGCGATCAGTTTCAGGCAGCCGTGGGCGAGTGCCTGATCCGGCACCGCAGTGTCCTCGACGTCCTGGCCAAGCTCCAGGAGGCCGGTGCCCGAACCAACCGGGCCATCACCAAGGCCGTCACCCAGTGCGGGTGCATCCGGATTGAGGCCGGCAAGCAGCAGATTCCCCCGGATGCCACCCTGCAGGAAGCCAGGTCCTACATGTCCACCCACCTCTCCGGCCAGCTCTGTGAGCAGTGCCGGGAGATTGTGGAGGCGGAGCTGGGCAACACCCTCTTCTACCTGGCGGCCCTCTGCAACCAGTTCGACCTGAACCTGTACGACGTGCTGCTGAAGGAGCACAAGAAACTCGTCGCCCTCGGGGTCTTCAACTTCACCTGACCGGCACCACCTGACCGGCACCGGCAGGGGCGCCGGCTGCGGCCGCCCCCGGGAGCGCCGGGGGGCCTCGACGACCGGCCCGCGGGGCGGTGCCGGAGGCTGCCTGCCCACAAGCCAACCGCCGCACCAAGCGACAAACGCCGGGCATCGCCCGGCGTTTTTTCATGCCATGTGCCGCTCGAGCATCACCTGGTCCCGGAGCCGGCGCAGCCCCTCCCGGATCGCCTTGGCCCGGGCTTCCCCGATGCCTTCCACCTCGTCCAGCTCCTCGGGGGTGGCCCGGAGGATCGCCGGCAGGTTCTGGAAGTGGTTGACCAGGTTGTCGATGACCGCCATGGGCAGCCGGGGGATTTTCCGGGGGACCGGGAACCCCCGGGGGGG
>QGUP01000497.1 GCA_003242505.1 Bacillota bacterium | reverse complement strand
CCCGTGACCCCTCCGCGCATGGAACGCCTGCTCGCCCGGGCCTCCAGGGCGGAGGGGAGCACCGGGGCAGACGCAGAGGCACCGGTTCGTCCGCCGAACCGGTGCCTCCTTGTCTTAGTGGGGCATCACCGGGATGAGGAGTGTCTGGCCGGGGAAGATCCAGTCGGGCGACCGAAGCCGGTTGAACTCGACGATGGCCCTGATGGGTACCCGGTAGATGGCGGCAATCTGCCAGAGGGTCTCCCCGGGGGAGACCCGGTGGACCATCACCCCACCCGGCGGGTACCCCCCGGGCCCGTATCCCCCGGGCTCCGGGATCCAGATCAACATGCCGGGCCGGAGGTTGCGGGGATCGGCCGCCGGGTTCATCCGCAGCAGCAAGGAGAGCGGCACGCCGTACCGCTGGGCGATCCCGTACATCGTCTCCCCGGGGCGCACCTGGTGAATGCTCAGCCCCATCACCCCCCTGCCATCTTACGTCAACCGGCTCTCGATTGGGCACAGGGGGGCGGGGCCGCGGCCGGCCCGCCCGGGGGCGTCCTTCACTCCGAGGGCCTTCTTCACCCTCTGGCGCCGGTCAGCAGGTTGAGGGAAAAGGCCAGGTTGTCCGCCTGCAGGATCGTCTGGTTCTCCCAGAAGAGGCAGCTGCCGCAGAGCACCAGGCTGCCGCCGGCCGCGCTCCGGGCCTCGGCGGCCAGCACCGGAGCCTTCTCACCGGCTCCCGTGCGGGAGGTCTCCTCCGCCCTCACGAGGACCCGGGTCTCCGGGCGCAGGATCTCCACCGGCGCACTGTACGGGAAGACCACTTTCTTTACGCCATCGTGATAGGCCTCGACCCGGGAGGTCACCACCCTGTACGGGTCGTCGGCGGTGAAGTGGGTCTCGTCCACCACCTCGTCCGGCCGGAGCCGGAAGCCAAACCGCTCGCTCACCTGGTTGCAGATGTCCCCGACCTTGTCCAGGTTCTTGAAGTGGCCGGTGAGGATGACCCGCTTTCCTTCCCGCACCGCCGCTTCGATCCGGGCGATCTCCGGCTCCGCGAAGGGCACCTCGCTGTAGTTGAAGACGATCACCGGGTAGGCGAAGAGCGCCTCAAAGTCCGGTACCTCGACGATCTCGACGCCTCGCTTCTTGCTCTCCCGCTCCAGCACCGAGAAGAAGTACGAGTCGCTGATGACGAACTCGCCGTGGGAACTGCTCCAGGCGACCTTCAAGAGCCGTCTCCCTCCTTGTACCCTTTCTTTTCTCTTCTCTCCATCCATCGCCAGCGGGCCCCCCGTCGCCAGGGCCCCCAAGAATAAAAAATAAGGGCTTTCAGCGAACCGGAAAGCCCTCTGCATGAACCGCATCGTTCGGGTGGATGTACCGCACCGTCGTGGGTGGATGGACCGTGCCTCCGGGGCCCCGCCCGCTGCCCGGGGGCCGGAACCCTGGCTGGGGTCAGAACCGGTCGTAGGGGAAGTGGAGCAGGACGTAGATCAGGGGACCGGTGAAGGAGACGAAGAGCCACATGGGGGTGACAAACCGGGCCGCGGGCCGGTGCCGCCGGAAGTCACCCTTCAACCCCTGGTAGAGCACGTAGAGGATGATCGGGGTCTGGACCGCGGCCAGGACCGAATGCACCAGGAGCAGGGCCAGGTAGACCGCCCGCACCACAGCCGGCCCCTCGAACCGGGTGAAACCCCCGAAGGTGACCCGCAGCAGGTAGATCCCGAGGAAAACCCCCTGGAGGGCCGCGGCGGTCAGCATCGCCTGCCGGTGGGCCCCGACCTCCCGGCGGCGGATGGCCCGGACGCCCTTCAGGATGAAGTAGCCGCTGACCAGGTTGATCAGGGAGTTGATCAGCGGCGCGAACTTGAGAAAGGCCGTCACCTTCTGCCCCTCCTCCGGCTCCGTCCCCTGGCGGGGGCTCTGGGGCGGGAGCTGAGGCGGCGCCGCCCCTCGCTGCGCCCCCCGGGTTGCGCCGCCCCCGCCAGGGCCTCTCCTTCCGAATCGCCTGTCCGGGCACCGCCCCCGCCGGCCGGGGCGCCGGTGGCGGCACACCGGTCCTGACGGCGCCCGCCGGTGCGTCAGGTCCGGCCGGCGGGCGCCACCCGCGCTTCTGCCCCTTCACGGCGCCCGGTCGATCCGGGCCACCGCCTCCACGCGGCGGGTGTGGGGGAACATGGCCACCGGCTGGACCTCCAC
>QGUP01000496.1 GCA_003242505.1 Bacillota bacterium | reverse complement strand
TGCGCATGGGGCAGCCTCCTTCCAGGATGTAGCCGAGTGGTCCAGGAGTTCCGTGCCCGCAGGGGCCGGGGGCTCCTTACCAGCCTACGGGGCGGGCTCCTTGCCAGCCTGCGCAGCGGGCTTCCTGCCAGCCTGCGCGGCGGGCTCCCTGCCAGCCTACGCGGCCCCGGGGGCGGCTGGCCCCTCCCGGGACCCTCCCTGCCCCGCCGGCATAGCCTGAGGCCAGGAAAAAGGAGGCGGCGGCGGTGGAACGGAAGACCCTCCTGGCCAGCGGTTACAGCGAATCGGCGCCGGTTTACGACGCCACCGCGGGGGCCCAGTACCTGGCCGGCCTGCGCCGGCTGCTCCCCCTCCTCCGGCCGCTGCCCCCCTGGCCGGCGATCCTGGACGTGGGCTGCGGGACCGGGATCAACCTGCTGGAGGCCGCCCGGGTCTTCGGCCCCTGCCGGCTGCTGGTGGGGATCGACCTCTCCCCCGGGATGGTGGCCGTGGCCCAGGAGAAGGCGGCCCAGGCCGGGGTGCCGGCCACCATCCTCCTGGGGGATGCGGAGGCCCTGCCCCTGCCCGACGCCACCTTCGACCTGGTGATCTGCAACTCCGCCTACCACTGGTTCGAGAACCGGCAGCAGGCGGTGGCGGAGATGGCCCGGGTCCTCCGCCCCGGCGGGCAACTGATCCTCATCTGCGCCGCCGACCCGGGGTTCCGGGAGTGGGCCGGCCTTCTGGAAGGGACCCTCCGGCAGCGGCTGGGCCCCCTGGCCCCGCCGGCCTTCCCCCGGCTCCCGGAGCCGGAGGAACTGTACAGCCACCTCCTGCAGGCCGGGCTGGAGCCGGTCTACTTCAACCGGGTGATCACGCCGGTCCGGGTCCAGGACCCCGCCGGCTTCGTCCGGCTGATGGCCACGGTGGCCCCCAGCTGGCAGGCGGCCCTGCCCCCCGGTCTCCGGGCCCAGGTGGAGCAGGAGGTGGCCGGGGCCATGGCCCGGGTCGCCCCCGGGGGATTCCTCTGCACCTGGGCCGCGCTGGAGGCGGTGGCCCGCCGTCCGGCGCCCCCTGGGCCGGACCTGGGGCCGCCCTACCTCTAGCCCCCGCCCGGAGCCTAGCCCTTCGCCCAGAGGTTAGCCCCCCGCCCGGACTTCACCCCATACGGCAGGGCTCATCCCCAGCCGCTCCCCCAGGGCCCGGAAGGCGGCCCACCGGGCCCGGTCCTCCTCGCCGCCGGCGGCCTCCCGCCCTCCTGCCCGGAGGAGGGCCGACCGGGCGAGGCGGTAGTAGACCTCCTGCACCGGCCGGAGGTCGACGGCTCCGGGCCACTGGGAGCAGAGGTCCACCAGCCGGGTGAGCCGCCCGAGGAGCCCCGGGTCCCGGGGTCGGGCCGCCCACGCCCCGGCGAGGCGCCGGAGGCCCTCCGCCAGGTCCGGCCCCAGGTCCCGGGGGTCAAGGTCCACCTGCCAGTGCCGGGCCTCCGCCAGGAGGCTGGCGATCTGCTCCGGGTCCGGCGCCGGCTCCCCCAGGGCCCGGCGGAGGTCGGCGACCAGGGCCTGGGCTGCTGCGACAGCCAGGGGCGGGGGCAGGGGGAGTCCCTGGCTCCGGAGGTAATGCATCAGGGGCCCGTGGGCCGTCACGATTTCCCGGTAGGCCCTCCCGGCCTCGGCCTGGGCCTCCGCCAGGATGCGGCCCAGGATGAGCCGCTGATCGTCCCGGAAGAGGGACGGGAGGGAGCGCCGGGCGCCCCCCAGGTGCCGGTCCAGGAGCCGGATGGCCCCGGGGAGGTCGCACCGGCGGAAGGCCTCCTCCACCTCGGCCACCATCCGCCGGTACTGGTCCGGGCCGGCGCCCACCTGGGCGCCGGCCATCAGGTTGTGGGCCCCCAGGTGCAGGACGCCGAAGGTGACCGTCCCGGTCTCCCGGGTGGCGACGGAGGTCAGCCGGACCCGGCCCAGGGCCAGGCGGCAGCCCCCCGCCGCGAAGGTGTGGAAGGCCTCCCGGCGGGCGGCGTAGCCGTAGATCCGCTCCCGGTCCGCCCCCGCCCCGCCGGCCGGCCGGGATCCCTCCTCCCCGGCTCCCGCCCCGCCGGCGGCCGGCCAGGGTCCCTCCTCCCCGGCTCCCGTCCCGCCGGCGGCCGACCCGGAGCCGCCCTCCCCCGCCTCCGGAGCCCCCACGCCGAAGAGGGACCGGACCCCGTAGTGG
>QGUP01000071.1 GCA_003242505.1 Bacillota bacterium | reverse complement strand
CCGCATCCCGCTCGCTCTCCAGCACCGCCACCGGCCGGCCGTCGGAGCCGACGATCAGCGTGGGCTTGACGAACTCGTCGGTCTCCCCCCGGTCGTAGGCCGCCTGGACCGCGGCCAGGGCGTCGGGGGCCTTGAGCCCCTCCCCCCGGACGATGGCCAGGAAGGCCGCCCGGGTCCGGTCCCAGCGCTTGTCCCGGTCCATCGCGTAGTAGCGGCCGCTGACGGTGGCGACCCGCCCCACGCCCAGCTCCGCCATCTTCGCTTCCAGAGCCCGGAGGTAACCCGGGGCGCTGGTGGGCGGCACGTCCCGACCGTCGAGGAAGGCGTGGACCACCACCCGGTCGCCCGTGAGCCCCTCCCGGCGGGCCAGTTCCAGGAGGGCGTAGAGGTGGTCCTGGTGGCTGTGGACGCCGCCGTCGGAGACCAGGCCCATCAGGTGCAGCCGGCCGCCGGTGGCCTTCACCCTGTCCAGGGCCTCCCGCCAGGCCGGCAGGGTGAAGAAGCTGCCGTCCTGGATCGCCCGGTTGATCCGGACCAGGGTCTGGTAGACGATCCGCCCGGCGCCGAGGTTCAGGTGGCCGACGTTGGAGTCCCCCATCTGCCCGGGGACCAGGCCCACCGCCTCGCCGGAGGCCTGGAGGGTGGTGTGGGGATACTCGGCCCAGTAGCGGTCAAAGTTCGGGGTGCGGGCAATGTGGATGGCGTTGCCCCGGGGGTCCGGGTTGAGGCCCCAGCCGTCCAGGACAATCAGCGCCACAGGCCGGCGCAGAGTTGCCACAGGGGTCACCTCCAGGAATCTCGCAGTCCCCTATTATACCACCGGGGTGGAGGGCCACCCCGGTGGTCAGGGGCAGGGGCTTCAAGCCAGCTGGATCGGACTTTTGTAAAGTCACTTTACAAAGTGGTGATACGAAGTTGGCGATGCGCCAGGGTTGCTCGGGCCCTCCGGACTCGCCCCGGCCACTATCTTACCACCGGCGCCGCCTCCGGTGGAAGCCTACCGGCGGAAGGCCTGGATCAGGGCCGCAAAGCTCCGGGGGTCCAGGCTCGCACCGCCCACCAGGGCGCCGTCGATCTCCGGGTACCGGGCAAACTCCCCGGCGTTCTCGGGCTTCACCGAGCCGCCGTACTGGATCCGCAGCGCCTCCGCGGCCTCCCGGCCGAACCGGTCCGCCACCCGCTCCCGGATCAGCCGGATGACCGCCGCCGCGTCCTCCCCGGTGGCCGCCCGGCCGGTGCCGATGGCCCAGACCGGCTCGTAGGCGATGACCAGCCTGGCCACCTGCTCGGCGTTCAGCCCCTCCAGCCCCAGGTCCACCTGCCGGGTGACCACCGCCTCGGTCTCGCCGGCCTCCCGCTCCTCCAGCCGCTCGCCGACGCAGAGGATCGGGGTGAGGCCGTGGCGGAAGGCCGCCCGGACCTTGGCATTGACCAGGGCGTCGTCCTCGCCGAAGAGGCTCCGGCGCTCCGAGTGGCCGACGATCACGTACCGGACGCCGAGCTCCGCCAGCATCCCCGGCGCCACCTCGCCGGTGAAGGCCCCCTGGTCCTCCTTGTAGAGGTTCTGGGCCCCCAGGGCGATGCCGGTGCCCTTGAGGAGCTGCCCCACCGGGTAGAGGGCGGTGAAGGGCGGGCAGATGGCCGCCTCCACCCCGCCGGGAAGGCTTCCCCCCAGGGCCGCCTGCAGGGCGCCGACGAAGGCCGTGGCCTCGGCGACGGTCTTGTGCATCTTCCAGTTGGCTGCTACCAGAGGTGTGCGCATGCCACCGGCTCCTTCGCAGGGTTGCTCTCAGGCCCTGCCCCGGCTGAGGCCCGGGGCGTCACGCCTTCCGCTGCAGCACCGCCACCCCGGGCAGCTCCCGGCCCTCCAGGAACTCCAGGGAGGCGCCGCCGCCGGTGGAGACGTGGGTGATCCGGTCGGCCACCCCGGCCTTCTCCACCGCGGCCACCGAGTCGCCGCCGCCGACGATGGTCGTGCCCTGGCAGTCGGCCACCGCCTGGGCCACCGCAAAGGTGCCCTTGGCGAAGGGCTCCATCTCGAAGACCCCCATCGGGCCGTTCCAGACCACCGTCCGGGCGGTGCGGATGACCTCCTGGTACCGCCGGGCGGTCTCCGGGCCGATATCCAGGGCCATCCACCCCTGGGGGATCTGGTCTGCGGGCACCACCTTGTAGGTCGCGTCCGCAGCGAACCGGTCCGCCACCACCACGTCGACGGGCAGGAGGAGCTCGACGCCCCGCTCCCGGGCCCGGTCCACCAGGCTCCGGGCCAGGTCCAGCTTCTCCTCCTCCACCAGGGAGGCGCCGGTCTCCAGCCCCTGGGCCCGGAGGAAGGTGTTGGCCATGCCGCCGCCGATGATCAGCTTGTCAACCTTGGTGAGCAGGTTTTCGATGACCCCGATCTTATCCGAGACCTTGGCGCCGCCGATGATGGCCACAAAGGGCCGATCCGGCTGGGCCAGGGCCTTCCCCATCACCTCCACTTCCTTCTGCATCAGGAAACCGGCCACCGCGGGCAGATGGGCGGCGACCCCGGCGGTGGAGGCGTGGGCCCGGTGTGCGGAGCCGAAGGCGTCGTTGACGTAGAGCTCCGCGAGCTCTGCGAACTTCCGGGCCAGCTCCGGGTCGTTCTTCTCCTCCCCCGGCTCGAACCGGACGTTTTCCAGCATCATGACGTCCCCGTCCTTGAGCCCCGCCGCCAGCTCCTGGGCCGAGGGCCCCACCACGTCCGCCGCCAGCTTCACCGGCCGGCCGAGAAGCTGCTCCAGCCGGGCCGCAGCCGGACGGAGGCTGTACTTGGGGTCAGGCTTGCCCTTGGGACGGCCCAGGTGGCTGCAGAGGATCACCCGGGCGCCCTGCTCCACCAGGTACCGGATGGTGGGCAGCGCCGCCCGAATCCGGGTGTCGTCGGTGATGCTGCCGTCCTCGGCCAGGGGGACGTTGAAGTCGACCCGCACCAGCACCCGGCGGCCCTTGACGTCTACGTCCCGCACGGTCTTGAGTTGCACTGCTGGTCGCCTCCTGTCGTTTTCCGTGTGCCCGGGTGGCTGCGGCCGGGGGGCAGGTCAGAGCCCCCGCTACAGCCCCCGGGCGCCGACGTATTCCGCCAGGTCCGCCAGCCGGCTTGAATAACCCCACTCATTATCATACCAGGAAACGATCTTGATTAGATCCTCCCCGATGGCCAAAGTGGAGAGTCCGTCCACAATGGAAGACCGGCTGTCCCCCCGGTAGTCGACGGAGACCAGGGGCTCCTCGCTGTATCCCAGGATGCCCCGCATCTCCCCCTCCGCCGCCTCCCGGAGGGCCTCGTTGACCGCCCGGGCGTCCGCGGGCCGCTCCAGCTGGCAGGTGAGGTCGACGACGCTCACCACCGGCGTCGGCACCCGGAGGGCCAGACCCGTGAGCCGCCCCTTCAGTTCCGGCAGCACCAGGGCCACGGCCTTGGCCGCGCCGGTGGTGGTGGGGATGATGGAGAGGGCCGCGGCCCGGGCCCGGCGCAGGTCCCGGTGGGGGTAGTCCAGCACCACCTGGTCGTTGGTGTAGGAGTGAACGGTCGTCATCAGCCCCTTCCGGATGCCGAAGCGCTGGTGGATCACCTTGGCCACCGGCGCCAGGCAGTTGGTGGTGCAGGAGGCGTTGGAGATCACGTGGTGCCGGGCGGGGTCGTAGGCCTCGTGATTCACCCCCACCACCACGGTGATGTCCTCGTGCTTGGCCGGGGCGGAGATGATCACCTTCCGGGCCCCGCCCCCCTCGATGTGCTGCCGGGCGAGGCTCCCGTCGTTGAACCGGCCGGTGGACTCGATCACCACGTCGACCCCCAGGTCCCGCCAGGGGAGCCGGCCCGGCTCCTTCTCCGACAGCACCCGCACCCGCCGGTCGCCGATGATGAGGTCCGTCCCCTCCACCCGCACCGGGTGGTGCCAGGTGCCGTAGTTGGAGTCCCGGACCAGGAGGTGGGCCAGGGTCTCGGGGGTGGTGAGGTCGTTCACCGCCACCACCTCCAGCCCCGGCCGCTCCCAGGCGATCCGGAGGAACCGGCGGCCGATGCTCCCAAAGCCGTTGATGCCGATCCGCAGGGCCACGGGCACACTTCCTTCCCGGGTCATCTCCGGTCGGAGGCCGGCGGCAGCCGCGCGCGGAAGGGCCGCCGGCCCGGCCGGGCACCCTTAGTCTCACCGCCCCCGGGCCGGGCCATTACCCCCGGGTGAGGCCCCGAGGCCGCCCGGGGTCCTTCCAGCAGGGCGCGGCGACACTCCGGGGCCCTGCCCCCTCCGGAGTCGTCGGGGGCCCTCCGGAGCCGCCGAACCCCCGGCTCCCCAGGCAGCGTCTTCCTCCACAAAGAGGTGGCAAGGAGGTTCGTCGGTTCCATGCATTCACCTGACCGCGACCCCGGGGCCCCGAGATCCCGGCCGGCCCCGTCGGCGCCCGGGGAGCCCTCCTGGCCTCTCCCGGTGCGCCCTCTCACCGCGGCGGAGATCCTCGACGGCACCGTCGCCCTTTACAAGGCCCACTTCCGCACCTACCTCACCCTCGGGGTGCTGCTCCAGCTTCCGGCCCTCCTCGCCTCGCTGCTCTTCGCCGGATTCCTCCCCATTCTCATCGGCGACGAGCCGCCCTCCGACCTCGCCATCCTCCTCCTGGGCCAGGGGTTTCTCCTCACCTTCGCCCTCTTCGGGCTCCACGGCCTGGTGGTCCGGCCGATCCTCACCGGCGCCGCCGTCCACGCCACCGCCGGCCTCTTCTACGGCCAGCGGCCCCGGATCCGAGACGCCCTGCGGGCAGGCCTGCGCCAGGCGCTGCCCCTCGTCCTCACCACCCTGCTGGCGGGGCTTCTGGCAACGCTGGCCCTGCCGGTGCTGGTCCTGGCCGGCCTGCTGGTCCTGGCGGTCATCACCGTGCCCGTGGGGTACATCGCCTTCCTGGTTTACTTCCATTTCTACCCCCAGGTGATCATGGTGGAGAACCGGGGGTACTTCGAAGCCTTCCGCCGGAGCTTCCGGCTGGTCCGCGGCCACTTCTGGCGCATCCTCGGCATCGGCGTGGTGGTGGTGATCGGCACGGCCCTGGTCCAGGGGGCCCTCGTGCTGCCGGGAGCGGCCGCCTTCTTTGCCGTGCCGCTGCTGACGGGCCAGGAGGCGATGAGGACCGTCGCCGGCATCGGCACCGCGGTGCTGGGAATCGCCGCGGAGGCGCTGATGGCCCCGGTACCCGCCATCGCCGGCACCCTGGCGTACCTGGACCTGCGGATGCGCAAGGAAGGGCTGGACATCTGGCTCGCCGCCGAGGGGCTGGCCGCGGCGGGGGCCCGGCCATGAGCCGTCAGCGCCGCCCGGGCGGGCGCGGAATCCCCCGGCCAGCCCGGGACGCCGGGGCCTTCCTGCTGGCCGGGCGAACCGCTGGGCGAATGGGGCTCATGGGGCTGATGGGACTGATGGGGCTCGTGGGGCTGACGGTGACCCCGGTCGAGGCCGCCGCCCTCCAGCTTTCCGGGGCCGGAGCCAAGGCCGCGGCCACCCTGCCGGCCGGGGCGGCGGCAGCGGGCCAGGGGGCGATCGCCCCGGAGGACTACGCCCGGCTGCTCCGGGAAGCCGCCCGGTCCGGGGCGCCGCTGCCGGAGTTCGTGGTGGTGGAAACCCCGGCGGGCCCCACCCCGGTGGATCACCGGCCGGCCCTGGGCGCCACCTCGCCGGAGGGCTGGCCGGAGGAGTGGGAGGACCGGGCCGCCGCCGCCCGGGCGGTCGCCGGGGCCGCGGTCCCCCCCTCCCAGCGGGGTGGCCCGGCGGACATCGTCCGGCTCAGGGCCATCCTCGCCCCCCGGCGGGGGCCGGCCGACGCCCTGGGCCGGCTGGGGCGAGCCGTGGCGGGCTGGCTCCTCGGCCGGCGGCGCTTGAGCTACGAAGTCGCCATCCCGCTCTGGGTTGAGGTGCTCATCGGGACTGTCGCGGCGACCCTCGCCGCGCTGGCGGTGCTGACCCTGGCGGTGCTGGCCGTCCGACACCTCCGGGCCGGAGACGGCGGCTCCGGCCCCGGACACCGGCCCCGGCCGCCGGCAACCCCTTCGAGGCCGGCGCACCCCCTCCAGGCCGCCCGGGCCGCGGCCGCCCGGGGCGAGGTTGCCGCCGCCCTCTCGCACCTTTACGCCGCAGCCCTGGAGAGCCTGGCCCGGCAGGGCTACCTCCGGCTCCGGCCCTCCGCCACCGGCCGGGCCTACCTGCGGGAACTGCGCCAGACCGCTCCGGACCTGGCTCCGGCCTTTGCCGCCCTGACGGAGTTCTGCGAGGCCCGATGGTACGCGGGTACCCCCGCCGCCCCCGGGGACTTCCAGGCAGCCCTCGGGCTGGCCAGCCCCTTGCTGGGGAAGGAGGTGGCGCCATGAGCCGGGTCCGGGAGTGGGCGGCGCCGGCCGCCCTCCTGGCCCTCCTCCTGGTCGTCGCCACCCTGGCCGTCCGGCCCCAGTTCGAGGAGCCGCCCGTCCCCTACTCCACCTACAACACCCGCGGCGACGGCCTTTACGGCATCTACCGGTTCCTCGAAATGGAGGGCCGGCGCCCCCTGCGCTGGCGCCGCCCGCCCGGGGAACTGCCGCCGGAGGTGGACCGGCTGGTGGTCTGGGCCCCGGCGGACCTGGACGCTGAGAGCTGGCGGGAACTGGAGGCCTGGGTGGCCGGCGGGCAGGGTCGGACCCTGATCGTCGCCGCCCCGGATCTGGAAGAACGGCTGCCCGGGTGGCCCGTGGCCCCCGGGGAGAGCGGCGGGCCGGACCGGGAAGGGGGCCCGGTCCCGCCCCTCCGGCCGGGGGCGGCCCGACCGGCCCGGCTGGAGCCCTGGACCGCCGGGGTCCGGGAGGTGGTGGACGCCGCCCCCTTGATCCCCCGCTCTCTCCGGTGGCTGCCGCCGGCCCGGGTCTACCTCGCCGATGGGGAGGGCCACCCCGCCGCGGTGGGCTGGGAGGCCGGCCCCGGCCGGGTGGTGCTCTTCCTCCGCCCGGACTGGCTGACCAACAACGCCCTGGACCAGGGCGACAACCTGCGGCTGGCCCTGGGGCTCCTCTCCGGCCCGCCGGGAAGCCTCGCCTTCAGCGAGTACCACCACGGCCTGGTCGATCCCGGGGAGGCCGGCGCCCCCGACCCGGCGGCGCGCCCGACCACGGCCCCCTGGCGCCCCGCGATCGGGCAACTGGGCGCCGCCCTGACCCTCTACCTCCTCCGGCGAGCAGCCCGGTTCGGCTCGCCCCTGCCGGACCCGCCGGTCACCCCCCGGGCGGGGCTGGAGTTTGTCCACGCCCTGGGCAACCTCTACCGGCAGGCCCGGGCCCGGCAGGCGGTGACCCAGGCCCTGGCCGCCGCCCTCCGGACCAGCCTCCGGCGGCTGGGACCCACCGGCACCGGGGACGAGGCCCTCGCCCGGCTCTACGAAGCCCGCACCGGCCGCCCGGCCGGGGAGCTGTTGGAGACCCTGCGGGCCCTGGAATCCCCCCGCCCGCCCGGCGAGGCGGCGCTGGTGGCCCTCGCCCGCCGGGCCGAGGAACTGCAGAGGAGAGTGGAAGATGGCAAGCGTCCAGGCGGTTCGTGAGCAACTCCAGCGGGTGATCGCCGGGCAGGAAGAGGTGATCGACCAGATCCTGGTCGCGGTCCTGGTGGGGGGACACGTCCTCCTGGAGGGGGTGCCGGGCCTCGGGAAGACCCTGATGGTCCGGGCCCTGGCCCGGGCCCTCCGGGTCGAGTTCCGACGGATCCAGTTCACCCCGGACCTGATGCCCGCAGACGTCATCGGCACCAGCGTCTTCGACCCCCGGGAGGTGACCTTCCGCATCCGCCGGGGGCCGATCTTCACCAACCTGCTGCTCGCCGACGAGATCAACCGCACCCCGCCCAGGACCCAGGCCGCCCTCCTGGAAGCCATGGAAGAGGGGCAGGTGACCATCGACGGCGAGAGCCTGCCCCTGCCGGAGCCCTTCCTGGTCTTCGCCACCCAGAACCCCATCGAGCACGAGGGCACCTACCCCCTGCCGGAGGCCCAGCAGGACCGGTTCCTGCTGAAGGTGCTGGTGCCCTACCCCGACGAGGCCGCCGAGCGGCAGATCCTGCAGCGGCACCTGGAGGGGTTCCGGGCCCGGGACCTCGCGGCCGCGGGGGTGGAGCCGGTGGCCGGCCCGGAGGACCTGATGGCCTGGCGGGAGGCGGTCCGGCAGGTGACGGTGGCCCCGGCCCTGGTGGACTACGTCCACACCATCGTCCGGGCCACCCGCCAGTGGTC
>QGUP01000495.1 GCA_003242505.1 Bacillota bacterium | reverse complement strand
CTCCAGGGCCAGCCCCTGCCCGGGGTGTGGCTCCAGCTGGTCCGGGAAGGGGCCGGTGTGGTGGCGACGGCCCAGACCGACTTCCAGGGGCGGTACCGGTTTGCCGACGTGCCGGCCAATCCCGCCGGCGGCCGCTACCTGGTCCGGGTGGCCGCCCCCGCCGCCGGGTACCGGCAGGCCGGGAGCCTCGGGCTGCCGGCCCTCTTCCGGGTGATGCCCGGGCAGGTCACCTATCAGCACCTGGTGGTGGTTCCCCGCTGACCTCCGGGCAGCCCATCGCCCATAAGGAGTAGCCCGCAACTGATTCTGGCCGGCGAAGCCAGGGCCCCGGGGCAGAGATGCCCCGGGGCCCTGGCGCGCTCAGCCCCCGCATTCGCCCCCCGCCATCCGGGCCGGGGTGGCCGGAAAGACATGGTCGCCTCCGGATTTGCATAAGTTCCTCCGAACGAGTCTGTTTGCGTGAGGAGGAGCCGGAATCGACAAAACAACCGCATTTTCAACTTACCGCTATTGTTGCGAAGTGCCAGGTTGTACGGTAAGATGTGGCTTGATGTGGTCCACACAGAACCACATTAGGGGGGGATTGGTTCCATGCGCAAGGGGCTGGCAGCGTTGCTGGCGCTCCTGATGCTGGTCGCGGTCGGCTGCGGGAATAAGGCCGCCGATACCCCGGCGGACACCACCGCCAGCACCGAGACCGGGGAGTCGGCCTCCCAGGAGCCGGTCCACATCGTGGTGGCCCAGGGGGCTGATGCCGTCACCCTGGACCCGCACAAGACCAACGACCAGCCCTCTTCCCGGGTGATGAAGCAGATCTACGACACCCTGGTGGAGCAGACCGAGGACCTGGAGCTCAAGCCCGGTCTGGCTACCGAGTGGAACCAGATCGACGACGTGACCTGGGAGTTCAAGCTCCGTCAGGGGGTCAAGTTCCACAACGGCGAGACCCTGACGGCCCGGGACGTCAAGTTCACCTTCGACCGCCTGGTCGACCCTGAGACCAAGGCGCCCGCCGCCTTCCTGCTGGAGCCCGTCCAGGAGGTCCAGGTGGTCGACGACTACACCGTCCGCATCGTCCTCAAGTACCCCTTCGCGCCGATCCTCAGCCACCTGGCCCACACCGCCGCCTCCATCCTGAACGAGAAGGCGGTCACCGAGGCCGGCGAGGACTACGGCAGCAAGCCCATCGGCACCGGCCCCTTCAAGTTCGTCAGCTGGACCAAGGGCTCCCACATCGAACTGGAGCGGTTTGATGAGTACTGGGGCGGCCCTGCCAAGGCCCAGAAGCTGACCTTCCGGAACATCCCCGAGGGCGCCACCCGGGCCATCGAGCTGGAGACCGGCGCCATCGACATCGCCTACAACATCGAGCCCCAGGACTACGAGCGGCTCCAGGGCGATCCCAACATCCAGCTGGTCCGGGACATGACCCTCTCCACCAACTACATCGGCTTCAACGTCCAGAAGCCGCCCTTTGACAAGCTGGAGGTCCGGCAGGCGATCAACCACGCGGTCAACGTCGACGAGATCATCGAGCACATCCTGCAGAACATCGGCCAGAAGGCCAGGGGTCCCATCTCCCCGCTGGTCTGGGGCGCCCATCCGGACCTGAAGGGCTACGAGTACGACCCCGAGAAGGCCAAGGAACTGCTGGCCAAGGCCGGTTACCCGAACGGCTTTGAGACCACCCTCTGGACCAACGACAACCCGGTCCGGGTGAAGATCGCGGAGAAGGTCCAGGCCGACCTGGCCAAGATCGGCGTGAGCGTCAAGATCGAGGTCGTGGAGTGGGGTAAGTACCTCGAGGACACCGCGGCCGGCAAGCACGACATGTTCATCCTCGGGTGGGTCACCGTCACCGGCGATGCCGACTACGGCCTGTACCCGCTCTTCCACAGCAGCCAGCACGGTTCCCCCGGCAACCGCACCTTCTACACCAACCCCCGGGTGGACGAACTGCTGGACAAGGGTCGCCAGAGCTCCAACCCCGAAGAGCGGCTGCAGGCCTACCGGGAGGCCCAGGAGCTGATCACCGCCGATGCGCCGTGGCTCTTCCTGAACGTCCAGGAGGAGATCACCGGCCTCGGCAAGACGGTGAGGGGCTTCGTGCCGCACCCGGCCGGGCATCACCGCCTGAAGGACGTTACCAAGTAGTAACCTCTCTGGGCTTCAGGGGCGGGGTCGGTGCCATCTGGCCC
>QGUP01000494.1 GCA_003242505.1 Bacillota bacterium | reverse complement strand
AGCCGGTCCCGGCGCAGGCGGGCCGCCCCCGGCTGGGAGAGGTGCCCGTCAGCCGGGAGGCCGCGGTGGCCCGGGCCCGGGAGCTCCTGCCGATTCCGGCGGAACTCGGGGAGCCCGAGGTGAACCTCTGGCAGTCCGGGGAGGACCAGGGCTCGCCGGCCTGGCGCCTGGCGTGGGACACCGGACCGGGCGAGGACACAAGGGTCCGTTACTCGGTCACCGTCGATGCCACCACCGGGGAGATCCTTCGTTTCGACGTCTACCGGTGGGACGAGAAGCCTCAAGGGGTCGCCTACACCCGGAAGGAGGCCCTGAGGCTGGCGGAGGAGTGGCTCCGGAAACTGGCCGGCCCCTACGCTGCCGAGGTTCGGCTCGAGGAGCGGGAGTACTGGGGCTCCTTCCGCCCTGGCTCCCCGGTGATCCACGGCTTTGCCTGGAAGCGGGTGGTGGCGGGCCACCCCGTGCCGTTTCAGCGGATCGCCGTCGGCATCGATGCCCAGACCGGGGAACTGGCCAGTTACAGCCTCTCGTGGCCGCGGGACGTGGCTTTTGACCCGCCGGACGAGGTGGTAGACGCCGCCCGGGCGGAGGCCAGTTTCCGGGCCGCGGCCCGGCTGGGGTTGGTCTACGTCCGGTTCTGGGACCTCGCCGCGGAGAAAGAGGTCTGGAGGCTGATCTACGCCCCGGTGCGGGGGCTGCCCATGATCGACGCCGGGACCGGCGAGGCCCTGACCGCCCAGGGCCGGCCCGCGCGGCCTGTGGGCTGGGAGGACCTGCGGCCGTTCCCGGCCCCTGCCCAGCCCTACAACCCCCCGGCGGCGCCCCTCACTCAGGAGCAGGCCCTGGCCCTGGCCCGGTCCGCCACCGGGATGACGGGGGAGCCGTCCCAGGTGAACTACCAGGAGACCTCGGATCCGGTCCCGGGAAAGTACTACCATTTCACCTGGTCCCCCCCGGGCGGCGGGGAGCTGAAGGAGGGGGAATGGGTCTACAACGTCACCGTTGACGCGGCCCGGGGGGTGGTGGCGGAGATGCACGGCTGGACCCGCCTGCCCGAGAACTGGGAGGAGACCCCGCCCGCGGTGGACCTGGAGGAAGCCCGGGCCGCGGCGGAAGCGTTCCTACTCCGGTTCCGCCCGGACCTGGTGCCAGGGCTCCGGGCAGTGCCCGAGGAGGCGGAAGACCGCTGGTGCCGTCCGGCCGGCGCGGCCCAGGATCCCGAGGACCGGCGACCGGTCTGCTCCCAGTACGACTTCTCTTTCGTCCGGACCCACAACGGCATCCCCATCGAGGACCTCCGGGTCACGGTCGGGATCGATCCCTGGTCCGGCCGGGTGGTCTCCTTCCGGGGTGACGAGCCGCTGCCGGGGCCGGCGGCGTTGCCTCCTGGGGCAGAAGGCGTCCTCACCCCGGAGGCGGCCCTGGAGAGGCTGCTGACCCAGGCGGGGCTGGAACTCCAGTGGGTGCTGCGCTCCCAGGAGGAGGCGGCCCCGGTCTCCTCGGGCCCGCCGGAAAAAGCCCCCGCCCCCAGGGCCCGGCTGGTCTACGCCCCGCGGGAGGGACAGGCGCTCCGGGGCGTGGATGCCTTCACCGGCGACGTCTTGGACTACGGCGGCTATGCCGTCGCCCGGCAACTGCCAGACCCCGAGGACATCGCCGGCCACCCGGTCCAGCGGGAGATTGAACTCTTGCTCCTCCAGGGTGTGCTGGAGGTGGAGCCGGACGGGAAATTCTACCCCGACCGGCCGGTCACCCGGGCCGAGGCGGCCCGGTGGCTGGTCCTGGCCCGGGGGCTCCGGCCCTACACGCCGCCCCGGGGTCAGTACTCCTTCCCGGAGTACGCCGGCGGCGACGGGGCTCTGGACCGGGACGCGAGGCTTCAGGCCCAGTACGTGGAAGCCGCCCTTCGGGCCGGCATCCTGGTGAAGGAGGAGGTTGGGGAGGCCTTTGCGCCGGACCGGGCCGTCACCCGGGAGGAGTTCGCCCTCTGGGCGGTCCGGGCCATGGGGTACGGGGCCATCGCCGGGATGGATGTGCCGATCCCCCTGTCCTTTACCGACGGCGAGGCCATCGGCCCTCACTACCGGAACGCGGTGGCTCTCCTCGCCGGCCTGAAGGTAATCGACCGGGAGGGCGCCTTCCGGCCCCAGGAGCCCATCACCCGGGGCGAGGCCGCGGCCATCCTGTACGCGGTGGCCATGGAGG
>QGUP01000070.1 GCA_003242505.1 Bacillota bacterium | reverse complement strand
CGCCGCGGTGCGCCGCTGGCGCGGCCCGGCGGTGCGGGCCGCCCGGGCTCACCTCGCCCCCTTCACCGCCCGGGTGGAGGTCGAGGTGGAAGGCCTGGACGGGGTGCGGGAGGCCCTGGCGGCCGGCGCCGACATCATCCTGCTGGACAACATGCCGGTGGAGCGGATCCGGGAGGCGGTGGCCCTCGTCGCCGGCCGGGCCCTCACCGAGGCGTCGGGGGAGATCGGCCCGGAGAACCTGGAGGCCGTGGCCGCCACCGGGGTCGATTTCATCTCCATGGGCGCCCTCACCCACTCGGTCCGGGCCTGGAACCTGGGCCTGGACGTGGAGGGGCCGGTAAGGAGCCGCTGAGAAGGGGCTCACGATCGGGGGATGAGAAACGGGTCCGGTGCGGAAGCACCAGACCCGTTATCGTGCGCCGATCCGCGGCGGCCGCGCCCCCCGATTCATGGGGCTTCCATCAAAGCCGGGCGCCCATCCCGGCCGCAGGCGGCACCCGCCGCCGGCGGCACCGGCCGCCGGCCGGGGCTACTCGTTGGTCACCCCGGTGACCTCCGCGAGCTTGGCCCGGATCACCTTGTTGGCCAGCTGCGGGTTGGCCCGGCCCCGGGTGGCCTTCATCATCTGGCCGACGAGGAACTGGGCCGCGGTGGCCTTCCCCTTCTTCCAGTCCTCCACCGCCTTCGGGTTGGCCTCGATCACCTGCAGGGCGATCTCCGCCAGGGCCGCCTCGTCAGTGAGCTGGACCAGCCCCTTCTCCTTGACGATCTCCTCCGCGGACTTCCCGGTCTCCACCATCTCCGCGAAGACGTCCTTGGCGATCTTGCCGGAGATGGTGCCCGCGTCCACCAGCTTCAGCATCCCCACCAGGTGGTCGGGGGTGAGGGGCGTCTGGGCGAGCTCGGCGTTCTTCTCGTTGAGGATCCGGGCGAGTTCGTTGATCACCCAGTTGGCGACGGTCTTGGCCCCCTCGGCCCCCTTGCCGTACGCCGCCACCGCCGCCTCGAAGAAGTCCGCCACCGCCTTGTCCCGGACGATCACCCCGGCGTCGTAGGCGCTGAGGCCGTAGGCCTCCATGTACCGGCGCTTCCGGGCGTCGGGAAGCTCGGGGAGTTGGGCCCGGATCCGCTCGATCTCCGCGTCGGTGAGGACGATGGGCGGCAGGTCCGGCTCCGGGAAGTACCGGTAGTCGTGGGCCTCCTCCTTGGACCGGAGGGAGAGGGTGATCCCCCGCTCCTCGTCAAAGGCCCGGGTCTCCTGGACGATCTCCTCGCCCCGCTGGAGGGCCTCCCACTGCCGCCGGGCCTCGTACTCGATGGCCCGCACCACGCTCCGGAAGGAGCCCAGGTTCTTCAGCTCCGTCCGGGTGCCCAGGGCGGTGGACCCCTTCGGCCGGACCGAGACGTTGACGTCCGCCCGCATCTGCCCTTCCTGGAGCTTGGCCTCGGAGACCCCGGCGTAGATCAGGATGCTCCGGAGCTTCTCCAGGAAGGCCCGGGCCTCCTCCGGCGACCGGATGTCCGGTTCGGTGACGATCTCGATCAGGGGCACGCCGCACCGGTTCAGGTCGATGTACGAGGCCTGGGCCGAGGCGATGTTGTCGCCCGCGTGGATGTTCTTACCCGCGTCCTCCTCCAGGTGGATCCGCCGGATGCCGATCCGCCGGGGACCCTCGGGGGTGTCGATCTCCACGTACCCGTGCTCGCACAGGGGCAGGTCGTGCTGGGAGATCTGGTATCCCTTGGGCAGATCCGGGTAGAAGTACTGCTTCCGGTCAAACTTGGAGTACTTATTGATGGTGCAGTTCAGGGCCAGGCCGGCCCGGATGGCGTACTCCAGGGCCTGCTGGTTCAGCACCGGCAGGGTGCCGGGCATGCCCAGGCAGACGGGGCAGGTCTGGGTGTTGGGCTCGGCACCGAAGGCCGTGGAGCAGCCGCAGAAGATCTTGCTCTTCGTCGCCAGCTCCACGTGGACTTCCAGGCCCACGACGATCTCGTACTCTCGGCTCATCCCTGCTACCTCCAACTTCCCCAGGCGGGGCGGGGCTACTGGCCCAGGGCCGGCCGGGCCTGATGATGCTGGGTGGCCTTCTCATAGGCGTAGGCGACCCGGAGCACCGTCGGCTCGTCGAAGTGCCGGCCGATGATCTGCAGCCCCACGGGCAGCCCCTGGCTCAGGCCGCAGGGGATGCTGATGGCTGGCAGTCCCGCGAGGTTGGCGGGGAGGGTCAGGATGTCGGCCATGTACATGGCCAGGGGGTCCTCCACCCGCTCCCCCAGGCCCCAGGCCACGGTCGGGGAGGTGGGGGCGACCAGGACGTCAAACCGCCGGAAGGCCGCCTCGAAGTCCCGGATCACCAGGGTGCGGACCTGCTGGGCCTTCTTGTAGTACGCATCGTAATACCCGGCGGAGAGGGCGTAGGTGCCGAGCATGATCCGGCGCTTGACCTCCAGCCCGAAGCCCTGCTGCCGGGTGCGGAGGTACATCTCCAGGAGGGAGTCCGCCTCCGCCCGCAGCCCGTAGCGGACGCCGTCGTACCGGGCGAGGTTGGAGGAAGCCTCCGCGGTCGCCACGATGTAGTAGGCGTCCAGGGCGTACTCGGTATGGGGGAGGGAGACCTCGTCCACCGTCGCGCCGAGCTCCCGGAGCTTGGCGATGGCCTCCTCCACCGCCTGCCGCACCCCGGGTTCGACCCCCTGGGCGAAGTACTCCCGAGGCACCCCCACCCGCACGCCGCTCAGGCTCGCGTCCCCGGACAACTGGATCCGCTGGAGCCGGTCCGCGTCGGGATGGGAGGTGGAATCCCGGCGGTCATGGCCGGCGATGACCGAGAGCAGGAGAGCGGCGTCGGCCACGTCCTTGGTGATGGGGCCAATCTGGTCCAGGGAGGAAGCGAAGGCCACCAGCCCGTACCGGCTCACCGCGCCGTAGGTCGGCTTCAGCCCCACCACCCCGCAGAGGGCCGCGGGCTGCCGGATGGAGCCGCCGGTATCGGACCCCAGGGCCGCGGCGCAGAGGTCCGCCGCCACCGCGGCCGCCGAGCCGCCGGAGGAGCCGCCGGGGACCCGGCTGAGGTCCCAGGGATTGCGGGTCACCTGGAAGGCCGAGTTCTCCGTGGAGGAGCCCATGGCGAACTCGTCCAGGTTGGTCTTGCCGATGATGATGGCCCCGGCCGCCTGCAGCCGGCTCACCACCGTCGCGTCGTACGGGGGGACGAAGTTCTCCAGGATCCGGGAGGCGCAGGTGGTCCGGATGCCCTGGGTGCAGATGTTGTCCTTGATGGCGATGGGCACCCCGGCCAGGGGCCCCAGGTCGGTGTCGCCGGCCTTGCGCCGGGCGTCGAGCTTCCGGGCCCGCTCCCGGGCCTCCGCTGCGGTGACGGTCAGATACGCGCCCACCTGGCCGTCCACCGCCTGAATCCGTTCAATGTAAGCCTCCACAATCTCCTCGGCGGAGAGTTCCCCGGCCAGGAACAGGCGATTCAGACGGGTTGCCGTGAGCTTGGTCGTGGCACTCACGAATGAATCCTCCTCGCTGCCCTTAGCCTTCCGTGATCTTGGGCACCTTGAAAGCCCCCGCCTCTGCCTGCGGGGCGTTGCGGAGGGCAGCCTCCTGGGACAGGGACTCCTGTACCGTATCCGTCCGCAGGACGTTCTGAAGCGGCAGCACGTGGTAGGTGGGGGGAACGTCCCGGGTATCCACCTGCCGCAGGACTTCCATGTGCGCGAGGATACGGCCGAGCTGCTCCGTCAGGGCCTCCATCTCCTCCTCCGAGAGACCCAGCCGGGCCAGCCTGGCGATGTGTTCCACCTCGGCCCTGGAAATGGCCACCGGTAAACCCTCCTTTCGCCGCTGCTGCAAGAGACCCCGCACGGGAGAGAAGGATTACCGTGCTATTTTACCATGGGCACCGGAGTGGAGCAACGAGACCCGCCCCCAGGGCCTTTGTCGATTTGTGTCGTACCTGTCATGTTTTCGCCGTCAAAAGGAGAGCAATTCAATTGCACTCGGAGGACACTTGTATGTATAATCGTGATGACAAGGATACCTGTCGGGACCGATGGCAGCGACTCAGATGCCTGCCGGGGGTGGCACCATGACCCGCGAAGATGCCGCGGCCAAGTCGGCGGAGATCTTGCACCTGTTGATGATCTGTTTCCGGAATTTTGAGTTGGCTCTGGACCGTTTCGCGCACCAGCACTGGGAGCTCACCGCCAGCCAGTTGCGGGTCCTCCTGTACCTCCGGCCCGGGCAGGCGATTCCCGCCCTGCACCTGGCCCGGCGGCTGCACCTGGACCCCGGCACCGTGAGCGGCCTGATCCGGAGGGTAAAGGAGAAGGGGCTGATCAAGGCCGAACAACTCTCCGCCGACCGGCGGGTGCAGCTCATCTCCCTCACTCCCCGGGGCGAGGAGGTCCGAAAGGAGATCCTGGAGCGGGCCGTGGCCACGGCACCCTGGCAGAGCCTGCAGTCCATCTCCGATGAGGAGCGCCAGCGGATCCTCGACGGGCTCACCTGGCTGGCCCGCCAGGTGACGCCGCCGGAGGTGCTGGACTGGAGCCTGGGAGAGTTGCGGGCCCTCCTCGGGGTCGCCGGCAACCGGTAACCGCTTCCGACCACAGCGTCACTTCCGACCACATCGCCGCTTCCGACCCCAGCGCGCAAAGCCCGGTTCGCAACGGACGCGAACCGGGCTTTTCGTCCTTGCGGTCGCCGGGGGAGGGCATGGCAGGCCACGTCACCGGGTGCGGACGTGGCAGGCCACCCAGTGGTCGTTGCCGATGTCCACCAGCGGCGGTTCGACCTCCCGGCAGATCTCTTCCGCCAGCCGGCACCGGGTGTGGAACCGGCAGCCCGACGGCGGGTTGATGGGGCTCGGCACATCCCCCTCGAGGATGATCCGCTCCCGGCGCACCGTCGGGTCGGGGATGGGGATCGCGGACATCAGGGCCTCGGTGTACGGGTGCCGGGGATTGGCGTAGATCTCCCGCTTGTCCGCGACCTCCACCAGCTTGCCCAGGTACATCACCCCGACCCGGTCGGAGATGTGCTTCACCACCGCCAGGCCGTGGGCGATGAACAGGTAGGTGAGGCCGAACTCCTTCTGCAGGTCCGAAAGCAGGTTCAGGATCTGGGACTGGATGGAGACGTCCAGGGCGGAGACCGGCTCGTCGCAGACGATCAGCTTGGGGTTGAGGGCCAGGGCCCGGGCGATGCCGATCCGCTGCCGCTGGCCGCCGGAGAACTCGTGGGGATACCGCCGGGCGTGGTAGGAGGCGAGGCCCACCACCTCCAGGAGCTGCTGGACCCGCTTCTCCTTCTCCCGCCCCCGGGCCACCCCGTGGATCTCCAGGGGCTCGCCGATGATCTCCCCCACGGTCATCCGGGGGTTGAGGGAGGCGTAGGGGTCCTGGAAGATGATCTGCATCTCCCGGCGTAGCTTGCGCATCTCTTCCTTATTAAGTTCAAAGATGTTCCGGCCCTCAAAGTAGACGGCGCCGGCGGTGGGCTCCTGGAGCCGGAGGAGCACCTTGCCCAGGGTGGTCTTGCCGCACCCCGACTCCCCCACCAGGCCAAAGGTCTCCCCCCGGCGGATGGTGAAGCTGACCCCGTCCACCGCCTTGACGTGGCCCACCACCCGGGAGATGATGCTGCCACCGGTGACCGGGTACCACTTCTTCAGGTTCTCAACCCGGACCAGGGTCTCCCCCTGGGCCTGCTGGAGCGGAGCAGCGAGTGCCATCAGACCGTAACCCCCTTGGCCAAGCGTTCTGCGGCGACGTGGCAGGCCACAAACCGGCCGTCCCCCACCGGCTCGAGGGGCGGCTCAACCTCCCGGCACTTGTCGATGGCGTAGGGGCACCGGGGGTGGAACCGGCAGCCCTGGGGCATGTTCAGCGGATTGGGCACCACGCCCTCGATGACGTGGAGCCGCTCCCGGTCCTCATCGAGGCGGGGGATCGACTGGAGCAGCCCCTCGGTGTACGGATGCAGCGGCTGCTTGAAGAGGGAGACCACGTCCGCCTCCTCCACCACCTTGCCCGCGTACATGACCACGACCCGCTCGCACATCTCGGCCACCACGCCCAGGTCGTGGGTGATCAGCATGATGGCCATGCCGAGTTCCTTCTTGAGCTTGCGCATCAGGTCCAGGATCTGGGCCTGAATGGTCACGTCCAGGGCCGTGGTGGGCTCGTCGGCGATGAGGAGCTTCGGGTTGCAGGAGAGGGCCATCGCGATCATGACCCGCTGCCGCATCCCGCCGCTCATCTGGTGCGGGTAGTCCTTCACCCGCTTCTCCGGCGCCGGGATCCCCACGAGCCGCAGCATCTCCACCGCCTTGGCCATCGCTTCCTTATAATTGAGCCCCTGGTGGAGCATGATCGCCTCGGCGATCTGATCCCCGACGGTGAAGACCGGGTTGAGGGAGGTCATGGGCTCCTGGAAGATCATCGAGATCTCGTTGCCCCGGATCTTCCGCATCTCCGGCTCCGGCAGCTTCAGGAGGTCCCGGCCCTCGAAGAGGATCTCGCCCTCCACGATCTTCCCGGGGGGGCTCGGGATCAGCCGCATGATGGAGAGGGAGGTGACGCTCTTGCCGCAGCCGGACTCCCCGACCACGCCCAGGGTCTCGCCCCGGCGGATGTAGAGGCTGACGCCGTCCACCGCCGGCATGACCCCGTCTTCGGTGTAGAAGTAGGTGCGTAGGTTGCGGATCTCAACCAGCTTGTCGCTCATGGACTCACTCCTTCTCACCGCAGGAAGGTCCCGGACCCGGCCCCGGGACCCGGCCCTCCCGGGATATCTTCATTAATTATAGAAAAGCCACAGCCCCCCTGGGCGGAGGCCTGGTGTGGACCCACGGAATCGCAAATCCTGTGACGGTGTTTTTTCGACCCGTATTTGAAAGAATCCTTCCGATTGCCGGTGATCCGATGTGAAAATGCCTATGCGCCAACCTGGAAATCAGAACCGGGGGCCCGGCCGGCCCCCGGTTTCCCCGCCCGCTGCCGGCGGCCTTTGGCTTTGCGGCAGCCCGAACTGCCTTACGACAGTCCGAACCGCTCCTTGAACTCCTGTTCCGTCAGGATCGGCACCCCCAGCTCCCGGGCCTTCTCCAGCTTGGAGCCCGGCGACTCGCCCACCAGGACGAAGGAGGTCTTCTTGCTGACGCTCCCGGCGGCCCGGCCCCCGAGCCGCTCGATCAGCTCCTCGATCTCCTTCCGGCTCCAGGACTGGAGGGTGCCGGTCACCACCACCGTCATGCCCGCCAGGGGCTTGGGCCCCTCGGCCTCCTGGGCCCTGGGCTCCTCCGCCATCCGCACCCCCGCGGCCCGGAGCTTGGCCAGGAGTTCCTGGTTCCGGGGACTGCGGAAGTAGGCCACCACGTTCTGGGCGATGGTGGGGCCGATGCCCTCGATGGCGGTCAGCTCCTCCTCCGTCGCCCGGGCCAGGGCGTCGATGCTGCCGAAGCGCTCGGCCAGCACCCGGGCCGCCCGCTCGCCGACGTTCCGGATCCCGAGGGCGAAGATCAGCCGGTGCAGGGGGTTCTGCTTGCTCCGCTCGATGGCATTGAGGAGGTTCTCCGCGCTCTTGGGGCCCATCCGCTCGAGCTGGACCAGCTGCTCCTTCCGGAGGGTGTAGAGGTCCGCCGCGTCCCGGATCAGCCCCTCGTCCAGCAGGGCCTGGACCAGGGCCTCCCCCAGCCCCTCGATGTTCATCGCGTCCCGGGAGGCGAAGTGCAGGATCTGCCGGAAGGTCTGGGCCGGGCAGGCGATGTTCGGGCACCGGTGGTCCGCCTCCCCCTCGGGCCGGACCAGGGGGGTGCCGCAGACCGGGCAGGTCTCGGGCATGGTCCAGACCGGCAGGTCCCCCTGCCGCTTCTCCTTCACCACCCGGACCACCTCGGGGATGATCTCCCCGGCCTTCCGGACCACCACCACGTCGCCGATCCGGACGTCCTTGGCCCGGACGTAGTCCTCGTTGTGGAGGGTCGCCCGCCGGACCACCGTCCCCGCCAGCCGCACCGGCTCCAGCTCCGCGGTGGGGGTCACCTTGCCGGTCCGACCCACCTCGACGGTGATGGCCACCACCCGGGTCTCCCGTTCCTCCGGCGGGAACTTGTAGGCCACCGCCCACCGGGGCGCCCGGCTGGTAAAGCCCATCGCCTCCCGGAGGGCAAGGTCGTTCACCTTCACCACCAGGCCGTCGATCTCGTAGGGCAGCTCCCACCGCTTCGCCTGCCACTCCTCGGTCCAGGCGAGAACCTCCTCGATCCCCCGGCAGAGCCGGCGGTGGGGGTTCACCTTGAAGCCCAGGGCGG
>QGUP01000493.1 GCA_003242505.1 Bacillota bacterium | reverse complement strand
CTGCCGCCCCGATTCCCCCGGGGGCGGGGGCCCATGAGGAAGGGCTGCAGCTTGCCGGGGCGATCCTCCCGGAGGGTTACGCCGGCCGGGTGGTGGTGCTGACCGACGGCCGGAGCAACCGGGGGGACCCGGAGGCCGTCGCCCGGGCCCTGGCCGCCCGGGGGATCCCGGTGGACGTGGTTCCCCTCGGCCCGGAGGCAGCGGCCGACGCCCGGCTCACGGCGGTCTCCCTGCCGGAGCTGGCTTACGCCGGGGAGGAGTCGACCCTCACGGCCCGGATCGAGACCGACGGGCCCCTTGCCGCCCGGCTCCGGATCTACCGGGACGGGGCGCTGGTGGCGGAGCGGCCCCTGCGCCTGGGCCCCGGGGAGTGGACGGTGACGGTGCCGGTGGATACTGGCCCGCCGGGGCTCCACCGGTACGAGGTGAGCCTCGACCCTGAGGACCCCGGCGGGGACAGCATCCCCCTCAACAACCGTCTGGGTGCGGTGCAGCGGGTGGAGGGGCCGCCCCGGGTGCTGGTCCTGACCCCGGACCCCGGGGCCGTCCAGCCCCTGGCCGCGGCCCTGGCCGCGGGGGCGGCGGAGGTGGAGGTCCGGACGCCGGACCGGGCGCCGGCGGACCTTGCCGGCTGGGCCGCCTACCACGCGGTGGTGCTGGCGGACCTGCCGGCCCGGGCCCTCACCCCGGCGGCCCAGGAGCAACTGGAGGCCTACGTCCGGGACCTGGGCCGGGGGCTGGTGATGACCGGCGGCCCCCGGAGCTTCGGCCTTGGCGGCTGGGAAGGGACCCCGGTGGAGCGGGCCCTGCCGGTCTACATGGACCTCCGGGGCCGGGGGCGGCTGCCCACGGTGGCCCTGGCGGTGGTGATCGACAAGTCCGGGTCGATGGGGGGCGGCGCGGGCGCCGCAGACAAGATGGGGCTGGCGAAGGAGGCTGCGGTCCGGAGCGTCGGCCTTCTCCGGCCCCGGGACCAGGTGGCGGTCATCGCCTTTGACAGCGTGGCCCAGGTGGTGGTCCCCCTCCGGGAGGTGGGGGACGGGGCCGGGCTCCGGGAGGCCATCGGCAGCATCTACGCCGACGGCGGCACCGAGATCTACCCGGCCCTCCGGGCGGCCTACCTCACCCTGGCCGGAGCGGAGGCGGACCTGAAGCACGTCATCCTCCTCACCGACGGCCGGTCGGGCTCAGGCGGCGACTACGGCGCTCTGGTCCGTCAGATGGAGGAGGCCGGGATCACCCTCTCCACCGTCGCGGTGGGTTCCGACGCGGACACCCTGCTCCTGGAGGCCCTGGCGCAGGCCGGGGGCGGCCGGTACTACTTCACCGAGAGCCCCGGGGCCATCCCGGAGATCTTCACCCGGGAGACGAGCCTGATCGCCCGGAACCTGGCGGTAAACCTCCGGTTCCACCCGGCCGCCGCGGCGCCGAGCCTTCTGCTCCGGGGACTCAGCCCGGTGCAGCCCCTGGAGGGTTACGTGGCCGTGACCCCGAAAGAGCGGGCGGAGGTGGCTCTGGTCTCTCCGGAGGGGGACCCGGTGCTGGCGGCCTGGCAGTACGGGGCCGGCCGGGCGGTGGCCTGGACCAGCGACCTCGGCGGCCGCTGGGCTGGGGCCTGGGCCCGGAGCCCTGCCTTCGCCACCCTCTGGGGCAACGTCCTGGGCTGGGTGCTCCCCGGTGCCCGGTCCGGCAACCTCCAGGTTCGGGCCGACGTAGCGGCTGATGGCAGCGTCACCCTCACCGCCGAGACTCCGGGGGACTGGACGGTGGCCCCGGTCCGGGCGGCGGTGGTGGGGCCCGACGGCCACCGGCAGGAGGTGGATCTGCAGCCCGCCGGCCCCGGGGCCTACCGGGCCCGGCTGGCGGGGCTCGCCCCGGGGGCCTACGTGGCCACCGTCACCCGGGAGCTGCCCGGGGAGGCTTCCCAGCGGGGGGAGGTCGCCTGGGTCACCCCCTACCCGGCGGAGTACCGGGCGATGGGGGTGGACCGGACTGCCCTGGAGCGCCTCGCCGCGGCGGGGCAGGGGCGGGTCCTCACCGACCCCCGGGAGGCCATGGCCGGGCCGGTGGCGCCGGTCCGGGCCCGGGTGCCCCTGGCGCCCTTCCTCCTGGTCCTGGCGGCCCTCGCCTGGCCCCTGGAGATCGCTGGCCGCCGGCTGGTCCTGACCGGGGAGGACTGGGCCCGGGCCCAGTCCTCCCCGGTCAGGACC
>QGUP01000069.1 GCA_003242505.1 Bacillota bacterium | reverse complement strand
TCCTACGGGCGGGCCTACCCCATCTTCGCCGTGCTGGGCCTGATCGCCCTGGCGGCGACCCGGTTTGCGGGCCCCCGGCCCCTGGCGATCCTCACCCTGATTCTGGTGCACGGGATCGCGGGGCTGATCATCTTTGGCCTGCCGCTCTGGCTGAGCTTCAAGGGCCTGGCCCCCGGCGGCTTTGCCTGGGTGGGGGTGGGCGGCGGGCTCATCGGCATCGGCGGCATCGCCCTGGCCTTCCTCAAGGCCGGCAAGCCCATCCTGCCGGCGGAGGTCATCCTGCTCATCCTGGCACCCCTGCTGCTGCTGATGACGGCCAGCTTTGCCGCCGGTTTCCTCGCCAGCGCCCGGAAGTGATGGGGTCCGAAAGCAGAAGTAGTGGGGTCCGAAAGCGGAAGCAATGGGGATCCCAAGCAAATGGGAGGCTCATCCAATGCGGTCCCTGACAGACCGGCTCCGCTATCTGTTCACCTCGACCCGGGGACTGGTGCTGCTGGCCATCGGCCTGGTGGCCCTGGTGACCGCCATCTGGAGCAGCCTGTCCGGCCCGATGGTCGAGTGGGGCGTGAAGGATTTCGTTGTCCGGACCCTGGGCATGAGGCTGGTCGAAGCGGAACGGGAGGGCCGGATCATCACCCTGTACCACGCCATCGCCTTCGCCGTGGTGGCGGTGCTCGTCTACCTGATCACCGCCGCCCTGCCGATGCCGGCCCAGCGCCGGGTCAGCATCAACGGGACCATCACCGTCGGCTACATCCTGGCCATGTTCTCGGGGCTCATCTTCGCCTACTTTGGCCGCAACTGGGTCTTCCACGGCCTCTTCCTGGTGGGGCAGGCCCTCCTCTTCTACGGCGGTTGCCTCCTGGCCGTCGCGCTCTGGCCCTGGGGCCAGGCCTACCGCCAGACCGACCCGGCCTACGCCCGCACCCGGGGCGGGGTGGACCTGGAACGGACCGCCTTCTTCGTGATGACCGTCTCGACCCTGGGTTCGGCGGCCCTGGGGGCCATCGCCGGCGCCTTCTTCGGCAACGGGTTCCAGTCGTTCCTGGCCGAGGACCTGGTGCGGGAGCCCGTCAAGACCGCGCTCCAGAAGGCCGTCATCGGCCACCTGCACATCATGCTGACCCTGATCTGCATCGCCGCGGCCCTGATCATCGGCCGCTGGTTCGACTTCAAGGGGATCCTCCACAAGATCGCCATGCCGATGATGATCTTCGGCACCGTGGTCATCACCGTGGGCGCCTGGTCCGTGGTGGTGACGCCCCACGCCCACACCATCATCTACGTGGGCTCGGTCTTCGTCATGCTGGCCGCCCTCCTGCTGGTGATCTTCGGCTGGGGGAAGCTCATCCGGAACCGGGTGGCCGAACTCGGCCTGCAAAGGCCCACCTTCGGCCAGAAGGTGAAGGCGCTGCTCCACGACCCGCTGCGGTTCGGCGCGCTCTGGCAGATGGTCTACATGAACTTCGTGGTCAGCGGCGTCGGCATCTTCATGGCTATCCGGCTGGACGAGATCTTCCGGGTCTGGCCCCACCGGGAAGAGCGCATCGCCCTCACCGGCCACTGGCACGCGCTCTCCTTCCTGACGGCGACCATCCTCCTCTGCTACTTCGCCGACATGATGGGCCTCCGGGGCCGGGCCCGCCAGTGGTTCGGCTGGGTGCTGATCCTGGCCTCGGACCTGGCCCTGGCCGGAGCAACAGTCTTCTCCATGAAGCGCCTCTTTGTCACCGAATACGGGCAGCAGGCGGTTGTGAACGGGACCATGCTGGCCATTGACTTCGGGCTGGGTGCCGTGCTGGTGGCGCTGGCCCTGCTCCTGCTCTGGCGGCTCGCCGATCTTTTCCGGCCCGGCGGCCGCTGGGCCCGGGAGCTGGCGGAGGAGGTGGCCAAGGAATGAAGCCGGGACGGATGCGGGGACGGATACGGGGACGGATGGCGGCGGCCATCGTGACGGCGGCCGTCGGGCTGCTGGGTATGACCCTCACCGGGTGCAACGTGGAGCCCTCGCCTCCCCCGGGCCTCACCCTGTACACCGAGGCAGGGGCGGATCCCGAGGCCTGGGCGCGGGTTCCCGCCGGGCCCTTTCCCATGGGCCGGGATGGGGTGGAGGTTACCACCGGGGCCTTCGAGATCATGGTCACCCCGGTCACCAACGCCCAGTACGCCCGCTACCTGACGGAGGCGCTGAAGGCCGGGCAGGTCATCCTGGACGGAGACACGGTGATGGGTTTCTATCCGGGGGATCTCTTCCGGGGCGGCAAGCACGAGAAGGAGTACAGGGCCGGCTACTACCCGCACATGCCCCTCGGGGACCCGGCCACCCGCATCGTGCGGAAGGGCGACGGCTTTGCGGTGAAGCCGGGGTATGAGAACCATCCCGTCACCATGGTCACCTGGTTCGGGGCCAGAGCCTACTGCGAGGCCATCGGCGGCCGGCTGCCGACGGAGGCGGAATGGGAAAAGGCCGCCCGGGGCACCGACCGGCGGCCGTACCCGTGGGGCGACGGGATCTCCCCGGCCCATGCCAACTACTACCACAGCAAGGACCCCTTCGAGACCCCCGAGGGCTACAGCGACACCACGCCCGTGGGGTTCTACAACGGCAGCCGCTACGGCGATTTCCTGACGGTGAACGCGGTCAGCCCCTACGGGCTATACGACATGGCCGGCAACGTCGCCGAGTGGACGGCCGACATCTACCCCATGACCCACTACCGGTTCCTGCGGGGCGGCAGCAAGGCCAATTACGGGTACGACCTGCGGGTCTGGAGCCGGAACAGCGCCGTGCCCGAGTATGCCAGCCCGAATGTCGGCTTCCGCTGCGTCCGGGACGTGCGGTAGGCTCGCATTTCCACAAGGCAGGTGACGGCCCGTGCGGCAGTACCTGGGTGACCTCCTCTCCCTGATCAAGGTCAAGCAAACGCTCCTCTTGCTGTTCACCGGTCTCGCCGGCTATGCCAGCGGGCTAAAGGGGCTGGAGGGGCCGGCGGCGTACGGCGAGCTCCTGGGGAGCCTCTTCCTCGCCATCAGCGGCACCACCGTGCTGAACATGGTCTACGACCGGGACATCGACCGGATCATGGGCCGGACCGCGGCCCGCCCCCTGGCCTCCGGCCGCATCCCCGTATCCGTCGCTCTCTGGCTGGGCGTGCTGATGAGCGCCTGGGGCCTCCTCTGGGCGTTCCGGCTGGATGCGCTGTACGGCCTGGTGGTCCTGGCCGGGTGGCTCCTGGACCTGGTGGTCTACACCATTTGGCTCAAGCGGCGGACGCCCTGGTCGGTGATCTGGGGCGGGCTGGCCGGCGGCATGCCGGTGCTGGCGGGCAGGGTGCTGGCCACCGGCCGGATCGAGACCGTGGGCGTCTTGCTGGCCCTGGCGGTGCTCCTCTGGATTCCCACCCACATCCTGACCTTCAGCGTGAAGCACGCGGCAGACTATGCCCGAGCGGGGGTGCCGGTCTTCCCCAACGTCTATGGCCTGCGGGCGACCCAGGCGGCGATCAGCCTCTCCACCATCCTGACCGCGGGGGTCATGACGGGCATCACCTGGCACCTGACGGAGCACTGGGGACCGCTGGCGGTCTGCGTTGCCCTGGCGGCGGTCCTGGTCGGCCTGGGCGCCAACGCGCTGGTTGCCCCGTCGGTCGAGCGGAACGGGTGGCTGTTCCGGTTTGCCTCCCTATACATGCTGGCGGCGATGGCGCTGCTGCTGGTGTAAGGGGAGGGCGCGGCCCGCCCCCGGGGCCGGGCCCCAGGCCGGGGCCGGCTCCGGGGGCGGCCTGCATTTCCCTCCCTTCTCGCTGTTGACACCCTTTACTCCGGCACCCTAAAATGATCTTGGCCTGGTTGTAAACGTTTACATCGCAAAGGCCTTGACAAGGCCAGCCGCTCTCCGGCAGCGGTGACGGGCACGGCCGGTGGTGTAGGCGGAAGCCTCCAGGGGTGACCGGCAGCCCCGTCGGACTGCTGGGTGCAGCGGTGAAGGAGGGGTTCCATGCTGGCCCGCATCTGGCGATGGGTGGACCGGCACCGCCTGGAGCTGGCCCTCGTCGTCCCGATGGCCATCTACGTCTTCGGCCTCACCCTGTGGCCGGTCTGTCAGGCGATTTTCTGGGGCTTTTCCAACCACGCCGGGGAGCTCACCCTGGAGAACTACCGGGAGCTCTTCGGGGACAGCCGCTTCCTCTCCGCCTTCCTCAACACCCTCTTCATCGTCGTTGTCGGAACTTTCGCAGAATTATGCTTTGGCCTCTTCCTGGCCTGGTGCCTGGCCCGGAACTTCAAGCTCCGGGGTTTGGTCCGCTCCCTCCTGCTGGTCCCCATGGGCGTGCCGACCCTGGTCTCGGCCATCAACTTCATGTACATCTTTGACAACAGCGGCTACCTGAACGAGCTGCTGATCAAGACCGGGCTGGCCACCCAGCCCATCAACTGGGCCTCCGGCGGGCTCCGGACCCTCATGATGGTGGTGGCCGCGGACATGTGGAAGGTCACCCCGTCGGTGATGCTGATCCTCCTGGCCGGCCTGGAGGCCATCCCGGAACAGCTCTACGAGGCGGCCGCGGTGGACGGCGCCACCCCCTGGCAGACCTTCCGGCGGGTCGTCCTGCCGCTCCTGAAGCCGGCCATCACCACTGCGGTGATCATCCGGGGCATCGACGCCTTCCGCATCTTTGAGCTGCCCCTGGTGTTGGCCGGCCGGAACACCCCGTTCCTGGCGACCTTCGCCTTCGACGAGTACATGACCTACCACAACCAGTACACCTCCGGTGCGGCGTCGACCGTCCTCCTGGTGCTCATCCTGGTCTTCGCCGTCCTCTACCTCAAGGCCGCACAGGAAGGGGATGACCTGGCATGAGCAGCCTGACGACGTTCGCCCGCCGGAGGGCTGTCGCCCCTTCCCGCCAGGGGCTCGGGCCCCTGGCCGCCCTCCTGCTCCTCCTGGCGGTGGCCTACTTCCTGGTGCCCGTCTACATCATGTTCAAGGTCTCGGTCTCCAGCCCGGGGGAGATCCTCCGGCAGTTCCCGGCCTTCTGGATCGAGGAGTTCACCTGGCGGCACTGGGAACAGGTGCTCACCTCCGGAAACCTGTGGGCGCCGCTGCGGAAGAGCCTGGTGGTGGCCACCGGGGCGACTCTCCTCACCCTGCTTCTGGCGGTGCCGGCGGCCTACGCCATCTCCCGGCTGCCGCCCCGGCCCCGGTACACCGCGATCATCGCCCTCTTCTTCACCCGGATGTTCCCGGACGTGGGGGTCGCCCTCCCCATCGCCGTCATCTTCCTGAAGTACAACCTCCTGGACTCGGACCTGGGGCTGATCCTGGCCCACGCCAACCTGGTGCTGCCCCTGGCGGCCTGGGTCCTGGTGGGTACCTTCAACACCATCCCCCGGGAGCTGGAGCAGGCCGCGGAGGTCGACGGCGCCTCCCGGCTGCGGGCCCTCTGGTCTGTGGCCCTGCCCCTGGCCCGGCCCGGGATCGCCGTTGCCGCCATCTTCGTCTGGCTGGCCTCCTGGAACGAGTTCACCTACGCGATGTACCTGACCCTGGGCAAGCGGACGCTGCCGCTGCTGACCTACTACTACATCACCCGGGGGAACTGGTTCCAGTCGGCCGCCTACTCGGCGATCCTCACCATCCCCGTCCTTCTCGTCACCCTCTTCCTCCAGCGCTATCTCCGGAGCGGCTATCTCTCCGGTTCGCTCAAGGGATAGCAAAATCCTCACATCAGAGGAGGTACGTCCCGTGGTCAAGCTGCGCAAGGTGACGGCACTGGCCCTCTCCCTCGTCCTTGCCGGTGCGGTGCTGGCCGGCTGCGGCAAGGACAACCAGGGGCAGCAGCAGCAACAGACCGGTACCGGCAGCCAGCAGGGGGCCCAGACCCAGGAGCCGCGGACCCTCAATGTGGTGATGGGCCTGGGCGAAGAAGAATGGAAGGTGATGCGGGAGAAGATCTTCCCGAAGTTTGAGCAGGAGAACAACGTCAAGATCAACGCGTATCAGGTCGAGGCCAGCCAGGTCGTCCAGCAGCTGGAGGCCATGAAGAACGCTGGCAAGATGGAGATCGACCTGATCACCCAGGACAACATGCACCTGCCGGTCCTGGTGAACAAGGGGCTGGTGGAGGACCTCACCCAGTACAAGCACCTGATCCCGGACACCGCGATCCCCGGCGTGGTGCAGGTCGGCGAGTTCAACGGCAAGACCTACTTCCTGCCCTACCGGCCGAACGTCGAGATCAACTACTACAACGAGGCCAAGTTCAACGAGTACGGCCTGCAGCCGCCCAGGACCTGGGATGAGCTCCTGAACGTGGCCAAGACCTTCTACGAGAAGGAAGGCGTCGGCAAGGTCGGCCTCAAGCTGAACATGGCCGGCGACATGGTCATCCAGATCGTGGAGTTCATCTACCAGGCCGGCGGCGACCCGCTCAAGCTGAACGACGAGGGTTCGGTCAAGGCCTTCAACTTCCTGAAGGAGATCTACCCGTACCTGAACCCTGACTCCGCGAAGGCGGACTGGAACACCACCAACCGGTTCATCGCCCAGGACTCCTTCTACCTCGCCGCCAACTGGCCCTTCGGCGTCGGGATCATCGTCCGGGACGGCGGCAAGAA
Source organism: Bacillota bacterium (assembly GCA_003242505.1). GTDB lineage: Bacteria > Bacillota > Sulfobacillia > Symbiobacteriales > ZC4RG38 > ZC4RG38. The sequence continues at coordinate 1,727 of QGUP01000069.1, read as the reverse complement.
GGAGATCAAGGCCTACGGCGGCTGGCGGGGCCCCGTGAAGGCGGCCAAGCTCCTGGGCGGCGAGTCCATCGCCATCCCGGTGGGCGCTCCGAACAAGGACCTGGCCCTCAAGTTCGCCGAGTACCTGATGTCCAAGGAGGTCCAGGAGACCCTGGCCGCGGAGCTGGCCTGGCCGTCCTACCGGACCGACGCCTACGCCAAGGTGGAGGACTGGCAGAAGCCGTACTTTGAGGCGATCAACGAGGCCATGAAGAACGCGACGCCTCGGCCGCCGGTCCTGTACTGGGATGAGCTGAACAAGGCCATCACCGACGCCTTCCGGGAGATCGTCCTGGAGGGCAAGGACACCAAGGCCACCCTGGACAAGTACGCCGAGGTCGTCAAGCAGGCCGCCGCAAAGTACGGCCAGTAACGGCAGTCGGGTCAGGGGGCGAGAGGCTGCTCTCGCCCCCTCTTGCTAGAATCGGGCTAGAATCGGGGCGGTCCCTCTTGCTAAAATCGGTGCCGCCTCCTTGCTAAAATCGATGCCGTAACCGAAGATTCCCCCACAGGGAGGCAATGGCGTGCAGCGGGAGCCGACGATCCACGACGTGGCCCGGCGGGCCGGGGTGTCGGTGGCGACGGTCTCCCGGGTGCTCAACGGCCGGGGGCCGGTGGCCGAGGCCACCCGGGCCCGGGTGCTGGCCGCGGTCGCCGAGCTCGGGTATCGCCCCAACGCGGTGGCCCGAAGCCTGGTGCGGCGCCGGAGCTGCACCGTCGGCGTCCTGGTGCCGGACATCGCCAACCCCTTTGCCGCCGAGCTCGTCCGGGGCATGGAGGCCGAGGCAGCCGCCCACGGGTACCACATCGTCCTCGCCTGCTCGGAACTGAGCACCACCCAGGAGATCCGGTACATCGGCCTCTTCCGGGAGCGGCAGGTGGACGGGCTGATCTACACCAGCGGCACCATCACCCCGGAGCTGCAGGAAGCCTTCGCGGAACTGGGCCGGCCCGTGGTCCTGGCGGCGACCACCGTCACCGGCCCGGGGCCTGCCCTGCCGGCGGTGCTGGTGGACAGCTACGCCGGGGCCCGGCTGGCCATGGAACACGTCCTGAGCCTGGGCCACCGGCGGGTGGCCTGCCTGATCGGCTCCCTCCAGGACCCCATCGCCGGCCTCCCCCGGTGGCAGGGGTACCGGGACGCCGCCGCAGCCCGGGGGGTCGAGATCCCGCCGGAGTACGTCGTAGACACCGGATTCCGGTTGGAGGCGGCTTATGAGGCCACCGCCCGGCTCCTCCAGCTCCGGCCCCGGCCCACCGCGGTGGTGGCCGCCAGCGACCTGATGGCCATCGGCGCGATGGGCGCCGCCGCGGACCGGGGGCTGCGGGTGCCGGAGGACCTGACGGTGGTCGGGTTCGACAACATCCGGATCGCCGCGGCGGTGCGGCCGGCGCTCACCACCGTGGCCCAGCCCATGCACGAGATCGGCGCCCGGGCCATATCCCGGCTGCTGCAGGTGCTGGCGGGCGAGCAGCCGGGTCCCCTGGTGGAGTGGATCGCCCCGCGGCTCATCGTCCGGGGTTCCAGCGGCCCGCCGCCGGCCTGATCGGGTTCTTCATGGAGGAATGTCCAGGTAGTAGACTCTGAACCAACAATCACCGACCGGGCTCGTGACAGCCCGGAGAACCGAGGGATGGAGATGGCGACAACCACCATGCGCGATCGGAGCCGGCAGCGTGAGCGCCGG
>QGUP01000492.1 GCA_003242505.1 Bacillota bacterium | reverse complement strand
GGCCGGCCGGTCTGGCTGGTGCCCCGCCCCGAACGGGTCTACTGGTTTGCCGGGGACGAGGAAGGCCGCCGGCTGCGGTGACGGCGGACCGTGTCGGTACACAGAACCGGGTACACAGAACCGCGAACGATCGGCACAGGGAGAGGCACACGCAATGGAGCAGGAGCAACAGCGGCACCTGGGCGAGATCTACACGGAACTGGCTTATGTGAAGGGATCTCTCCGCAACCTGGGCCCGGGCCTGGGCTGGACCTTTGCCCTGGCCAACCCGCCCCTGCCCCTGGCGGGGTCGGCGGTGGCCGTGGGCCTCGCGGTGGATGGCGAGCCGGTGCCTCGGGACCGGGTCTGGATCCGCCTCGGCGGCCGGGAGATCCGGGCCGACGCCGTCAGCCGCCACTCGCCCCTCACCTGGCAGGTGGGGCAGGAGTCCCGGTTCCGGGTGGAAGGGCCGGAACTGAGCCCCGGCGAGCACGAGGTGGTGATCGCCATCCGCCCCCTGGGCTTTGGGGAACTGGACACCACCTTCCGGTTCCGGGATGAGGTCGCGGGGCCGGAGCCGGCCCTGGTGGCCCGGGAGGGCTTTGGCGAGCCGGTGGCCCTGGCCGGCGGCCAGGCCTTCGCGGTGGCGAGCCGGGCCGGGGACCTTTCGGCCGACTGGAACTGGTTTGGCCTCAAGACCGACAACGGCGGCCTCTATCTGCCGCCGGCCCGGTTCCTCCGGTCCCTCCGGTTCCTGGCCGCGGGGCCGGACGAGGCGCTGCGGCCCCTGGCGGAAAGCACCGTGGAAGCCATCCTCCGGCCGGGGCGGCTGGAGGCCCGGGCCGAGCCCCTTCCCGGGGTGGCGGTCACCCGGACGGTCTTTGTGCCGCCGGGCCAGGCCGCGGCGGTGATCCGGTTCACCGCCCGGAGCTGCCGGCCGGAGCCCGTGGACCTCACCCTGGTGGCGGAGTTTGCCGCGGCCCTGGTCCCCTACGGCCTCCTCGGGGTGCAGCTCCGGACCCTCCGGGCCGAGGCGGGGGAGGACGGGATCGTCCGGTGCAGTACCCCGGAGCTTCCCTACCGGGTGGCCCTGGGGGCGGACCGGCGGCCGGACCGGGCGGAAGTGGCCGGCGGGGCCGGGCGGCTCACCTACCGGCTCACCCTGCCCCCGGGCGGGGCGGCAGCCCTGGACTTTGCCGTGGCCGGCACCGTGGACGGCGGGGACCCCGGGCCCCGGGTCCAGGAGGTGCTGGACCGGGCCGGCGCCCTGGAGGAGGCCACCGCGGCCCGGTTTCGGGCGGCCCTGGCGGAGAGCTACCAGGTGGCGACCCCGGACCCGGAGCTGAACCTGGCCTGGTCCTTTGCCCGGGTGGCCCTGGAGCACCTCTCTTTCCGGCACCCGGAGATCGGCGCCGGGATCTGCGCCGGCCTGCCCCGGTTCCCCAACTACTGGAGCCGGGACTCCGCCTGGGCGGCCATGGGGCTTCTGGCGTCGGGGGCGACGGGGTTTGTCCGGGAGGTGCTGGAGAACTACTTCCGGCACCAGCTCCTGGAGGACCGGCCCGAGGCCCAGGCCGGGGACCTGCCCACCATCATCTCCGGCCCGGCCTTCATGCACCTGATGGGATACGGCACCTCCGCGGACGGCCCGCTGCTCCTGGCGGCCCTCCTGGTGGACTACGTGGAGCAGTCCGGGGACCTCGCCTTCGGGGAGCGGTGGCTGCCGGCCCTGGAGCGGATCCTGGCCTGGGCCCGGCGGCAGGACCGGGACGGGGACGGGTACCTCGAGCACGGCGTCGACCCCGGGGTCAGCACCTCCCACGCGCTGGCGATCCCGGACACCACCTGGATGGACCACATCGACCGGCGCAAGAGCGCCTGCGAGATCCAGGGGCTCTTCTGGCACGCCCTGCGCCGGGGGGCGGACCTGGCGGAGCGGCTGGGGCGGGAGGAGGCCGCCCGGGCCTGGCGGGCCGAGGCCGACGCCCTGGAGGAGCGGTTCTGGCAGGATTACTTCCCCGCGGGCGCCGAACATCCTTACGACCGGCTGCGGCCCGACGGCAGCGGCGATCCCACCCTGCGGCCCAACTACGCGGTGAGCCTCCTCTTTGCTGAGCGCCTAACCCCCGACCGGCCGGCCCGGGCGGCCCGGGCCCTGGGGGACCCCCGGCCCCGGGGCCCCAACGGGACCCGGACCTGGGCGGGGGAGAAGCGGGGGACGAACCCCACCAGCA